>CAYPUH010000056.1:0-7831 GCA_964413725.1 uncultured Cytophagia bacterium | reverse complement strand
TTCACGCCATGGGTGCCGTGGTCGTTGCCGCAGCGGGCAATGACAATTCTGTCGAACCCCACTATCCCTCTGCCTACCGATATGTACTCTCTGTGGCAGCCACGGACAATAGCGATAAAAGAGCCAGTTTTACCAATTATGGGCCCACAGTGGATGTGACCGCTCCCGGCGTTTACATTCTCAGCACAATCACCAACAGCACCTATGGAAACATCTCCGGCAGTTCAATGTCCTCCCCCATCACTGCGGGAGTCCTGGCGCTTGTCGGCAGCCAACATCCAGAATGGAGTGGACAGCAATTGGCGCAACAGGTGCGGGTAACAGCCGACAATATCGATGCTGTCAATCCCGATTATCAGACCCAACTGGGCAACGGCCGTGTGAATGCTTACCGCGCGTTGACCACAAGCCCTCCGTCGATTCGAATGACCCGTGTAGAGGTAACCGATCAAAACAACGACCGAATCATCGATCCGGGAGACAATATCTCTCTGACTGTGACGCTCATCAATTATCTCGAAACCGCATCTGATATTCAAATCGAACTCTCTGAACAGGATACGAATATCCTGCTCTCAGCGAATTCTCTTTCCATACCGACACTCGGCTCATTGGAATCTGTAACCCTCGATGATGCCTTTCAGTTTTCTGTGGCGTCGAATGCGCCCAAAGGCTACACGGTCTCTTTTGCTCTCGACTTTTCGGGTGAGGGGTACCAGGATCGGCAGAAATTCACGTTGACCATTTCTCCTCGATATTACACGAGTGAACTCAACAATATTCGCACGGCCTTTACACCGATCGGTCGTATCGGCTATGCCGATACCGATGCCCAAAATGAAGGTCTGGGATTTCACTATCGAAATTCCTCCAATCTGCTTTTCGAAGGCGCATTGATTCTGGGCACCGCCCCGGACCGTATCTCCAATGCGGCCAGGGGCGTTATGAATCCCGATCTGGTGTTCGACCAGGATTTCCGCCCCACACTGGATGGAGATCTGGTGGTTCAACGACCGGGAGACGCTGCCGATGAAGAAACTATGGCACAATTCACCGATTCTGCGACGGACACACCTCTTGAAATTGAAATTCTTCAACACACATTTGTCAATGGCAACGATCCCTATGAGGATTTCATTCTAATGGCCTTTGAGCTCATCAACAGCCAAAATACCGACCTGACCAATCTTTACTTTGGACTGTTTGCAGACTGGGATATCAATGGCGCTACCTATAACACCAATGTGGCGGAATATGATCAAGACCGCCAAATGGGATATGTCTATGATTCGAGCACAAAGGGGCCGGATATATATGTGGGTACTCGACTGTTAAATCTCCAGGATGTCAATTATCGGGCAATTCATAACGATGAGGTATCGCCCAGCAATCCCAGTTGGGGAATATATGATGGTTTTACAGATCAGGAAAAATGGGAGGCCATAAGCAGCGGGACCACTCAGATATCAGCCGGACCGGCTGATATTTCCAATTGTTTGGCTGCAGGTCCCCTTTCCATCGCGGCTCAATCCTCGATCACTGTTGGATTCGCTCTAGTGGGCGGGACCGACCTCACCGATTTACAGAAAAATGCTGATACCGCACAAACGTGGTGGGATGATGTCATCGGTTCTGAAAGCGGTATTCAACCTGACCGCTCATTTCTCTATCCCATCTATCCCAATCCGTTTAATCGGGTCGCTCAGATCAGATATGACATCAGAGAGAGCGCCAAGGTCAATGTGTCGGTTTATAATACGCTGGGAGAAAACGTAAAAACACTGATCGATAGAACACAAAGAGCCAGGTCGTACACCATCTCATGGGATGGCCGACTGGCTTCCGGCGAACAGGCGTCCAGCGGTGTTTACTTTATTCGGCTGCATAGCAACGGTCACGATCAGACCCGAAAAATCGTCTTGGTCAGATAGAGATATATACAGTTAAGACCACTGGTGTCCGGTTACCGGGCACCAACCAAGCTAACTATATAATAAACAACAATGATTTCGTAACATTCAATTCAAGTCGATTCTATTTTTCGATCAACATAATAAATTGATTTTAATGCAATTAAGGGTTGGTGTCCGGTTTGTCAACCGGACACCAGTGAATTAAGACATGAAACAATTTTTAGGGTTCAGATGACGGAGCCTGGAGAGTAAAGCCAGAAACTCGATCTCTCTGACACGCCGGAATTGTTTGCTTTGAGAACCAGGAGAACACATGATCCGAAATGTAACCTTTATCATATTGATCTGGACTCTTTCATTATGGTCTGCTGAAAAGTCTGCGACACATTCTTTTGATGAAAAGGTGGTACCGGGCGAGGTGATTGTAAAATTCAAATCCTCCGCTCGCACGCTTGCATCTATCCAGGCCGATGCTGGCCGCTTGCATGCACTGGGAGCGATGGGACTTGAAACCATGATTGACCGATCGAAGCTGTCCTCCCCGCTGAAATCGGTTTCTGAATTGGACAACCTGTATCGGGTTCAAATATCCCGAGACGAGGATCCCCGTATTGTGGCCTCTCGGCTTCGTAAATTGCCAGAAGTGGAATTTGCCAGCCCCAGAATCATTCATCGTCTTGCCGTTGTTCCCAACGATTCTTTATTTCAACTCCAGAACTATCTCGTTCAAATCAATGCGCCACAGGCCTGGGAACATATCAAGGCAGAACAAAATCCGGTTGTGATCGCCATCGTCGACGGAGGATCGGATATTGAACATCCCGATATCACTGCAAATCTTTGGACCAATCCCGATGAGATTCCAGACAATCAAAGAGACGATGATGGCAACGGATATGTGGATGATATCGTTGGGTGGAATTTTGCAACGGAAACAGGAGATCCTTCAGGTCTGCCGAATCAGCCGGGTAATGCCTCTCATGGAACCCATGTTGCGGGGCTCGCTTCTGCAGTCTCGAACAATAGAATAGGGATTTCCGGTGTGAGCTGGAATGCACAATTGATGATTTTAAATGCGGCGTACCCTCTTGAAGATCAAGCTCTGACATATGGATACGAGGCTATACTGTATGCAGTCGATCAGGGGGCAAAGATTATCAATTGCAGTTGGGGAAGTTATATATTTTCAGATTATGAGCAATATATAATCGATCTGAGTACCGAACAGGGAGCGATTGTTGTGGCTGCTGCCGGCAATGAAGGTCTCTCCGAACCGCTCTATCCCGCATCATACCGGAATGTCCTTTCTGTGGCCGCAGTAGATGAACGAGACCGTCTGACCTTTTTCACCAATTCCGGAGAGTACATCGATATCACCGCACCGGGCCTGGATCTTATCAGTACTGTTGCCAATGGATCCTTTGCCTCCAAGAGTGGCACCTCAATGGCAACCCCCCTGGTCTCCGGTGCTGTCGCACTCGTCTCGGCGCAACATCCAGATTGGAGCGGCATTCAATTCGCGGAACAAGTCAGAGCCACAGCATTGAATATCGACGAACTGAACAGCATCGATACGCCCCATCTGATGGGTAAAGGCCGTTTGGATGCACTGGCTGCGGTTACCCAACAGACACCTTCGGTGCGACTGCTATCAAAACGCGTGCAGACGGACAGCGACAACCAATTTCCGCGTCCTGGAATCAACATCGATCTCTATTTAACACTGATCAATTATCTCCAGGGTGCTGACAATTTAACCATTGAATTGATTCCCCTCGACGGATATGCCTCTGTGGAAAACAACTCTCAAATCCTCTCTCTTGAGCAAGGGGAACAAAAAGACCTCCCCTCTCCGTTTGTCATCGCAATCGATCCACAAACCCCGCCGCGTCATCGGGAACGATTTTTGTTAAAAATCCATGCAACGGGGTATGAAGATCGGGCTTTCTTCTCCCTACCATTGGCACCCTCGTTTGCTGAACTGAACATCAACAATATTCAGACCTCAATCACTCAAAATGCGCGTATTGGCTTTTCCGATCCAGACAATCAATCTGGCGGAACCGGTTTTCGGTATAAATCGGGACCTAATCTGCTTTTTGAAGGTGCCTGGATTGCGGGCACTGGACCGGAACAGATCTCCAATTCCGCCAGAAGTATTAGCGTCAACAAAGACATTGTTTATGATGAAGATTTTTCCTCCCAGGATTTTTCGGTCTTTATTCCCGGTGAAACAGCCGATCAGGAAACAAGGTCCGTTTTCAGGGACATCAAAGCCGATTCCTCCATGAATATCAGGGTAACACAACAGACCTATGGGTGGCAAACACTGCCCTATGAAGATCTCCTCCTTTTCCAATATACCATTGAAAACACCGGCAGCCAAACGCTATCCCCCTTTCATTTTGGTCTGTTTTTTGACTGGGATATCGGACAATACAGTAAAAATGTTAGCGCCTTTGACAGGGAATTTAATATTGGATATGTCTACGATTCAAGCCGCGACGCCACTGCGCCGTTCATTGGATTGAGCCTTTTGGGTACCGAATCGATTTTCTATCATTCGATTGTCAACGATGAGCAGGAATCACCCAATTGGGGAATATATGATGGATTTACCGACACAGAAAAATGGCAAAGTATCAGTGGAGGCGTTGCAACCCTCACGGCAGGACCAACTGACATTTCCCATGTGATATCCGCCGGTCCGTTTTCCATTGCTGCAGGAGATTCAAGAGAAGTAACTTTTGCCCTCGTCGCAGGGTCGTCACTCAGCGGCCTGCGGGACCGGGTGGTCTCTGCCCGACAATTGCTTTCTCAAGTGACCGCAGTAAGACCTGAAAAATCCAGGCACCCCCTCACATCTTCTCTGATGGACAATTATCCAAACCCGTTCAATCCCACAACCACAATTCCCTACTCGGTCAACCGTCAAAGCAAGGTTCGCCTCGAAATTTTTGACATTCGGGGAGGCCTGGTTAGGGTTCTGGTCGATCAGGTACAGTCCGCAGGAGACCATTCCGTTCTATGGAATGCCACCGATTCCAGCAATCGTGCTGTCGCCAGCGGAATCTACTTTTATCGCTTGAACATTGGCAATAATACCTGGATGGAAAAAATGACGCTGCTTCGCTAACGTTCCCCCCCTCTCTCCCGGATTCATACCCGAAGGATGAATTTGAATCCGGGATTATTTATGTCGATTGCCCTGATATTCTTATTTGCATTTTACACAAGATTGATTATTTTAATTTTTCTGTCAAAATAGAAAGTAAAAAGGGAAAGAGACATGAACGGTTTGCACATCATCCAGCACCCATTAATTCAACACAAACTTACCTTCTTGAGGGACAAGAGCACCAATCACATGGATTTTCGAAAGCTGACCAAAGAGTTGACCGGCTTTATGCTCTACGAAGTCATGGCCGATTATCCATTAAAAACCATTGAGATAGACACTCCCCTGGTACGCACTCCGTCTCAGGTACTGGCACGGGAAATTTCCATCGTCCTGATTCTGCGAGCAGGTCTGGGCATGATGGATGGCCTGTTGGAACTTGTCTCCTCAGCGCGTGTCGGTCACATTGGACTCTATCGAAATGAACAAACACTGGAGCCGGTGGAATACTATGTCAAGCTGCCCGAAAACCTGCCCAAGACCGACGTCATCATTGTAGATCCAATGTTGGCAACCGGAGGGTCTGCTGTCAAAGCCGTGCAAATGGTCAAGGATGCAGGCGGCAAAGCTATAAAATTTGTCTGTATGGTGGCCGCTCCTGAGGGGGTTCAACGTCTAAGAAGCACTCACTCCGATGTTCCTATCTACACCGCAGCGCTGGATGAAAAATTGAATAAAAACGGGTATATCCTTCCCGGCCTGGGTGATGCAGGTGACCGTCTATTCGGAACAAAATAATCACATTTGTATTCAGCCCGGTGACCTCTATGGATAACGTTCCAACATTGGAGATGATTCAAAAAGCCGTCAAAAGTACCGATGGTTATATTCACCACACACCTGTGTTGACAAGTGCAACTCTGAACCACCTGAGTGGAAAGTCGGTATTTTTCAAGTGTGAGAATTTTCAGAAAGGCGGATCCTTTAAAGCCCGGGGAGCCATAAACGCGGTGATGTCCCTGACGAAGGACCAGGCAAGCCGGGGGGTGGCAACACACTCTTCAGGCAATCATGCAGCGGCCTTGGCTATCGCAGCTGCATACCGCAAAATCCCGGCCTATATCGTGATGCCGCATAACGCTCCGAAAGTCAAAAAAAGAGCGGTTGAGGGCTATGGTGCACACATTCGCTTTTGTGAGCCCACACTGCAGGCAAGGGAACATGCCCTCGATGAGTGGAATCGTGAAACCGGCGCAAGTGTCATCCATCCGTATAATGATAAAAGGGTGATATCAGGACAAGCAACTGCCACCATCGAGTTTTTGCACGAGATTCCACAACTGGATACCTTGATCACCCCTGTCGGGGGAGGAGGTCTGCAGAGTGGAACCGCGCTCGCCGCATCCTATTTGTCACCCCAAACAACCGTTTTGGGAGCAGAACCCAAACAAGCTGATGATGCCTATCGATCCCTTAGAGCCGGGCGTCTGATACCATCAGTGAATCCGAACACCATTGCAGACGGCCTCTTAACCTCCCTGGGAACATTAACATTTGCAATCCTTTTGAAACACACGAGGTCGATCATTCTGGTAAAAGAAAAAGACATTTTGCATGCCATGCGCCTCGTTTGGGAGCGCATGAAAATCATTATAGAACCCTCCGCTGCGGTGCCGGTTGCCGCTGTTCTCAACCCCACCAATCAAATTTCGGGGAAGAACATCGGCATTATTCTCTCTGGAGGAAATATAGATCTGGATGAAATCCCCTGGTAATGGAGTTGTTCTCATGCGCAGGTTTTTCTTTGTCTTTATACTTTTATTTCTGGTTTCGTGCCTCTATCGAAATCAACCCGAGTCTATGGTTCAACTGGAACTGATAAAGGCATATCCCGTTGAGGGTCCTGATAATCTTGAACCCTCTGGACTGACCCTGTGGCAAGGAGAACTCTACTGTATATCTGACAACCATGATTGGACGCTTTTTAAAGTGGTCTCTCATGATGCTTATGTATCTCTGATTCCTCATATCACCTTTCAGGCCCCAAAACTGGATGAATCCTATGAACCGCTTGACTGGGAAGGCATAGCCTGTGATGCAGAGGGTAATTTTTTTCTGGTCAGCGAGTCGAAATTCCGTATCCTCAAAATCGATGCCCGAACCCGAAAACCCGAATGGATCACTCCGACTCTTGAAAAAGCAGGCAAAGAAATGGGAATGTTTAAAAAACCCAACGCTGCTTTTGAAGGCATTGCCTACCGTCCTCCAGACCGATTCGTTCTGGCTGTAGAAAGAGAACCGCGCGGCTTCATGCAGGTTCGTATAGGGACAAACTCACCGGTCACAAGCGGTATCATCGCTCAACATAGTATCAGCGTTCAAAATCCACCGGATCGACATCCGGACTTTGCCGATCTGTTCCTGGAAAACGACACGCTCTATGTACTGGAACGCTTTGCCAGTCTCATCCGCAAATGGGATAGCCAAAAAGGATCATCGCTGCCTGACAAAGCCTGGTCATATGCACATATCGAAAACGATCCCCGGTTCCATTACAGCAGAATGAAATATGGCCATGCAGAGGGATTTGTGATGGATGAAACAACCATATATCTCGTTCTGGACAACAATGGCTTGTCCCGTGTGGGTAACGCCTTGGACAAAAGACCGCTTCTGTTTACAATGAAACGACCTTCCACAAAATAAACCTGCCAGTTCCGACTTGTTTTTTTAATAATGTTAACACAGTGGTGTCCGGTTACCGGACACCAGCCGACTTAACTACATAATAAACAACAAT
>CAYPUH010000055.1:0-17882 GCA_964413725.1 uncultured Cytophagia bacterium | reverse complement strand
GTTGTGGTCAGAGCTTATAATCATGAAATAAAAGGGTTCCTTCTGGTCCAAAATCAATTTTTGCAAGCAAAAGATGATAACCAGAGCTCACAGAGAACCGCAGAGGAACAAATGAGAACGATAACGGGTAGGGATGGTTTGAAACTGTAAAATCATCTTTTAAAAATATTCTGTTAAACAAAATAGACCCATTGAATGAACTGTTTTACTGGCAACCTGTTTGAGGCGACGGAAATACTGTTGAAACAATTCTTTTTAAATTGATTTTTCTCTCTGTGACCTTTTTTTTTTTTTCGCGTAACTCTGTTAATTTTTTTAAAACATAGTTGTTTTCAAGGTCACCCCCAAACATTGTGAACCGTATATGGAACGTTGTCGCAAACGCCGACATAACCTGATGGCCCCGGCCGGATCCTTTGCCAGCCTGAATGCGGCATTGTCCGCCGGAGCAGACTCTATCTATTTTGGTATGGGTCGGCTCAACATGAGGGCTCGTGCGGCCAGGTCATTCTCTCAAAAGGATCTCGATGCCATTGTCGACCGGTGTCGTCAACACGGAGCCGAATGTTATCTGACTCTGAATACGGTGTTGTACGATGATGACTTGACGGAGGCACGAACCCTTGTGGAGCAGGCTGCTGGAGCTGGTGTCTCTGCCGTGATCGCCACCGATCTCGCAGCCATCCATATGGCGAGGGAGGTTGATCTCCCGGTTCATATGTCCACTCAAACGAATATCTCCAACATACAGGCGGTGCGGTTTTTCGCCCGCTATGCGGATGTGATGGTTCTGGCCCGGGAGCTGAGTCTGGACCAGATCACAACCATCACCCGGCAAATCAAAGCCGAATCGATCAAAGGTCCTACCGGTGAGTTGGTACGTATCGAATTGTTTGTCCATGGCGCCCTGTGTGTGGCCATTTCCGGGAAATGCTATATGAGTCTGGCCCGCACCAGTCACTCTGCCAACCGGGGTGAGTGTCTGCAGACCTGTCGCCGATCCTACCGGGTGATCGATGAGACGAGTCACGAGGAGTTGCGACTGGATAATCGCTATATCATGTCTCCCAAAGACCTGTGTACCATTGGATTTCTGGATCATCTGGTGAACGCCGGTGCCACCGTCTTAAAAATAGAAGGACGGGGACGTTCTCCAGAGTATGTCTATACGGTGACATCGGTCTACCGTGAGGCTCTGGATGCGTTGCAGACCGGGGCGTATACTGGCGCGACTATCCGGTCCTGGACCCACCGACTCGAGACGGTGTTCAACCGCGGTTTTTGGCACGGGGGATACTATCTTGGGCATCCTTTGGGGGAGTGGAGCGGTGCGTACGGTTCCCGGGCCACCCGCCAAAAGTACCATGTGGGTTCGGTTCTCAACTATTATAAGCGCATCGGTGTGGCTCATATCGATATCAAGGATCATCCGATACAGGTTGGTGACCGCTTGTTGATCACGGGTCCGACCACCGGTGTGGTGGAATGTCCTGTTGACAATCTTTACCGCAATGAGCGTCCTGCCGATTCCGCCGCCAAGGGGGATGATGTCACATTGGAGGTCCCTGCCAGAGTACGTCCGCACGACACGGTCTATCTCTGGACAGAACGCACCGGCTGGCAATCCTGATTTAAATTGACCCACAGGTCGAAAAAAAACTTGTATTGGAGATAAAAATGTATTATATTATGACCGACGAGTCGGTCATAATAAAGGAGAAGTCATGCCGCCTAAAATTGTGGACAAGGAGAGCAAACGCCGGGAGATCCTGCAGGTGGCCATGCGCGTGTTTGCTCGCAGCGGTGTCGCCAACACCAAAATGACCGATATCGCCCGCAAAGCCGGTATCGGTAAAGGGACGATATATGAGTACTTTGAAAGCAAAGAAGATCTGTTTCTGAGTACATTTACCCTGTTTATGCTTCAATTCGACCAGCGAATAAAAAAGGTTCTCGATCAGGAATCAGATCCCGTCAAGCAATTGCGGGGTGTGTTTGAAATCTGCTATGATATCTTTGCCCTCGAGGCTGAAGAGTATGGCATGATCATGATGGATTACTGGGCCGAAGGCGTCCGGCGTCAGGATGAGGAAGTTTTGGGTGTCCTCGATCTCAGGGTTATTTATGGCAAGTATCGTCTCTTTTTTATCGATATCATTCGTCAGGGTATTGAAAAGGGTGTGTTCAAACCCGTGGACCCGGACCTGCTGGCCAGCAGCCTTATCGCTCTCATGGACGGACTTTTTTTACAATTCATCCTAGAGCGTTCGGCCTTTCCACTGAAACCGGCCTATGATGCTGCTCTGGATGCCATTTTGCACGGAATTCGAAAACATCCCGAATAAAGATTCCACAAGTAAAGGAGTGCATGATGAAACAAGCCGTTTTAATCATGATCTTGTTGACTGTTATGGGCACTGTGCAGGCAGACCCTTTGACCGGTGCCGAACTTGTCAAAAAAGTCAATGACCAGATGAATCAGAAATCCAGCCGGGCCACAATGACCATGACTATTACCACCTCCTCTGGTGAGGAGAGGACCTTTGAGTATGAATCCTATTCCCAGGATTATGGCAAGAAAAATCTGATGGTCTATACCCGTCCCAGACGGGTCAAAGGACAAAAGATGTTGCTGCTGAACCATGCAGATGACATCTGGATGTATTTTGTCCGAACGCGTCGGGTACGTAAGTTGGCCACACACGCCAAAAAGCAGAAATTTGAAGGCAGTGATTTTTCCCATGAGGATTTGGGCTCCGGAGATGCCTATGTCACCGACTTTACCACCCGGCGTCTGGAGGATAAAACCATTCGCGAGTATGATTGTTATCAGCTAGAACTGACACCCAAACCCGATGTGACCACTTTGTATGCCAAAATGATCATGTTCGTCAACAAGGATAATGTTCTTCCGGTTCGGATCGATTACTATCCCGAGGACCATCCAGAGACGATCGAAAAGGTTTTGATCTTGAGCGATTTTCAGACGATCGATGGCGTCCCGACCGCCATGACCATGGAAATGGTGAATCAGTCCGATCAGTCCCGAACCGTAATGACACTCGAGGACATTGAATACAATATTGATCTGGATGAGAACCTGTTTACCGAGCGGGGATTGCGACGATGAGAGTCTGGAAAGGTGTTTTTTTGTCAATCATGCTTACCGTTGCTGTCGTCCCGGCACAACCGGTTGAGTGGTTTGGATATTACGAGCCCCAGGTCAACGTGGTTTGGATGGAGGGTCATGAAACGATTCTCATGTCCAACAAACTGCGCGTGGATCTGGCCAAACATCTCTCCGAACGCGTCCGGGTGGCTGCCAATTTTGATTATATCACCTATCATGGCAAGACCCGTTGGAATCTGCTTGATTATCTTCCGGATTCTATCGTGAGGACGCTTCCCCCGGATCTCCATCCCCTGTTTGCGTTTCATTTCGGTGACATGCTCCAGCCCATGGGCCCGGCCTATCGCGTCCGACCCGATCGGATTTTCCTGGACAATGCCAATGTACAGCTCTCGTTTGATCGAATGGATCTCACCATTGGGCGCCAGCAGATTTCTGTTGGAACCGGATACGCCTGGAATCCCACCGATCTATTTAACACAAAAGATGTATTGGATCCCACTTATGAGCAGCCTGGACGAAACGCGCTGCGGGCCTACATTCCTCTCGGTGGTGATACTCGTCTTGATGTGATTTTTTCCCCCGGTGAGGACTGGTTCGGCTCTGTCAAGCAGATCAACATCCGGACGTGGATCGGTCATTTTGACCTCTCTGGGGTGGCCGCACAAACCGTCGTCCATATGACCGATTTTCCATCGTTTACTCCGGCCAGTTATCACCGTTCGTTGATTGGAGCCGATTTCGCAGGTGAATGGCTGGGCCTGGGGATCTGGGGGGAGGGGGCATACAATCGAATGAAACATCTCTCCGGCAATCCCATAGCCGAAATCGATTCATTTTGGGAAGCCATTATCGGTGTCGACTATACGTTTGAGAATGGTGTGTATGGTATGATCGAGGGGTATCACAACTCGATGCTTGCTTCGAATTGGCGCGACTATACACTAAATCACTGGATGTGGTACTTTGAGTCCACCTGGAAGAGCATTTCAAGAGATCAGATATCGGCATTGGTAACCATTCCGGCCACCGATTTGATGACGGTCGGAGTGATGGCACTCGGTAGCCTTTCCGATGGCAGCGTGGCTGTGGTTCCCACACTCTTGCTCAGTCTGTTTGAGGATGTGCAATTGAGTGTCTATGGCAACCTGTACTTGGGCCAGGGGGGACGGGTCTACAGTTCCACCCTGGGAAATGGCGGACTGGCCAGACTCCGGGTTTATTTCTAGCTTGGATCCAGGCCACATTGATTTTTAATTTAAGACAGGGGGAACTGGCAGAGTGAACGACAAGGATTTTATTTCCCAGTTTTTAACACCTGTTCATTCAACACCGAGGATATCATGAGAGAATACGTGCTAAAGCGGCTCGCCAAAGGTCATGTCAAGCATCCCTGGATGGTCTTGGTTATCATGTTATTGATCACCGTTTTGATGGCGGGGTTGTCCACCCGCCTGACGCTCTCCCCGCGATGGTCAGATTTGTTGCCCGAAGACGATCCTCGTACCGTGCATTTTAATCAAATTATTGATGAATTTACCAGCGCAACCAGTCTCATTCTTGTGCTCCAAGGTAATGAGGAGAGGATCAAGGCCTTTGCCGATCGTGTCGCTCCCAAAATCAAGGCGGCTGTAGATACCACTCGAAACCAGCCCCTGGTCAAACGGGTGGATTACAAAGCCGACATGGATTTTATCCGCGATCATGGTCTGATGCTGATCAAAAG
The DNA here is from genome assembly GCA_964413725.1 of uncultured Cytophagia bacterium. Classification (GTDB taxonomy): domain Bacteria; phylum Zhuqueibacterota; class Zhuqueibacteria; order Residuimicrobiales; family Oceaniaggregativiventaceae; genus CAYPUH01. Next base: position 13,026 of record CAYPUH010000055.1, on the reverse strand, counting down.
CGATGATCTGGAAACCACTCGCCAGCTGTATACCGACGCCAATCTCACCGGTCTGCTCACCAATCTCAACAACAGTCTGGAGGAAGAGTATGTCGGTCGAGAAGAATCGATCAGTACACGCGAAAAAGAGGATCGGGCCGTGGTTATGTTGGACGGCATCCAGGCGTTTGTCTCGTTTGTGCAACAGATAGCGGACGGAGAGGCCATCGACGATTCTGTCGCCCAAGCTGCGATGGACCGATTGTTGTTGGGAGAACCGTACTTTTTATCCTATGATCAACAGGCTCTTATTCTGAACATCATTCCCAATTTCACCATGATGGATACGGATTTGCTGGTGAGCGGTACCGATGAGATACAACGTATTGTAGATCGGGAACTGGAACGCTTTGATGGCGTCCAGGCCGGTTTAACGGGCATGATTGCCGTGGGACGGGATGAGATGGTGTATTCCCAGCAGAGTCTCGGATATACATCGCTGATCGCCTTTGCCGCCATACTGGTTCTGCTGATTCTGTCGTTCCGCATGTGGATCGCGCCGATGCTTGCCGGGATCAATCTGATTGTTGGGATTATCTGGGCGTCGGGTGTGGCGGCACTGGCTGTGGGACAATTGAATATCATGACATCCATGTTCGCGGTTATTCTTATCGGATTGGGGATTGACTTTTCGATCCATCTGATAACCGGGTTTACCGAATACCATGAGGGAGGGGCCTCGATCCAGGACGCCATGTCACAAACCTTTATGAAACTGGGTAAAGGCATCCTCACCGGGGGGGTGACCACCTCGGTGGCGTTCCTGGCTATGACCATCAGTCACTCCCGGGGTATGAAAGAGATGGGCCTGGTCTCCGGTCTGGGTCTGCTGTCGATATTGGCTGTGACATTTTTGTTCTTGCCCGCACTGTTGGTGCTGCGGGCCCGGTTTCAACAGCGAAGAGAGCATCATCGTTCCGATTCCCGTCAGCAGCGGGATCTATCGTTCGGATTTTTGGGACGCCTCGCCACCCTTCTCGGACGACGATATATCGTGACCCTGACCTGTGCCCTGTTGATCAGTGCGTTTCTCGTCATTTCAGCTTTCGGGATAAAGTTCGACCACAACTATATGAACATTGAACCCAAAGGACTTGTATCCATCGCACTCCAGGATACCATTATGGAGAAATTCGATCTGGGTATGGATTATGGAATGGTGGTTGCCGATTCTCCTGAACAGAGCCACACCCTTGCAGAGACTTATCGGGATGCCTCGACAGTTGCCATGGTGGAGGATATTTCCGTGTACTTGCCCACACCGGAACAGCAGGATCGTCGTCGTCCCCACCTTTTACAGGTTCAGAGCGCCTTGGAGGACTCTAAGCTGCGATCCACCTTGTCGCGGTCCGAAATGTCTACTTTTATCACCCAACTGCAACGTCTCGAGATGAACATCATCGAAATTCAGGACATGGCGTTTCTGGGTGGACATGACAAAGTCGATCGCAAGGCTCAGGATCTGGTGGGATCTCCTGAAGACAGCACCGTGGGAAAACGACGCATCGCACACTTGGTAAACACCTGTCAAGCTGATCGGGACGCATCACGTCAGTCCCTGACGGATTATCAAAAACGAGTTGCCCCCTATGTGCACGATACCCTGATGCGGATGGCCAATACAGAACCCATGCAATTGTCAGATCTTCCCGAATCGATATTGGATCAATATTCGAATGAGGAACGCACCCACTTTCTGGTCACTGTTTTTCCATCCGGAAATATCTGGCAAAATGCACGCTTTTTGGATCGGTTTACTCATGACATAGAGTCCATCAGCTCCCGAACCACGGGGATGCCATCGGTTTTCAATGCGTTGATCGACATCATCGGGCGGGATGGTCGCAATGCGGCTTTTTTGACGGTTTTGGTCATGTTTGGGCTTCTTTGGTTTGATTTTGGTAAACCCGGGTATGCGCTGATCGCCATGATTCCCCTGGCCGTGGGATGTTTCTGGATGGTCGGGCTGATGCATCTGCTGGGAGAAAAGCTTAACGTTATGAATGTGATGGGCATCCCTCTAATCATTGGCATTGGTATCGATGACGGGGTTCATATCATGCATCGCTGGCTCGGCGAGGGAAAGGAGCGAATCAAGTTGGTCTTTGCAAGCACCGGAAAAGCCATCCTGTTGACCTCTCTGACGACCATGCTTGGTTTTGGGTCCTTGATTTTTTCCGTTTGGCGTGGATTCGCTCAATTGGGAAGCGCTTTGTTTATTGGTGTCGCCGCCTGTTTCCTGACCACGGTGGTGTTTCTGTCGCCCATTTTAACCGTGCTGGGCAAGCGTCATCGGTGATAGGGTGTGGATCTCATTAAAAAACGGGGCTGCCTGGATTGGGCAGCCCCGTTTTGCGTTTTTGTTCGGGTTTCCTGCTTGATTATTTCAATAACGTCATACGTTTGAGAGCGGTAAACGAGCCCGCTGTCAGGCGGTAGAAATAGATACCGCTGGGCAGTCTCATCGCGTCCCAGGACGCTTGATGACTACCCGCCGGCTGAACCTCATCCGCCAACTGGGCCACTTGTCGGCCTGTGATGTCATAGACCACCAGTGAAACATGACTGGCTTTACCCAGATGGTATCGGATCACCGTCTCCGGATTGAACGGATTGGGATAGTTTTGTGCCAGACGTGTTTCTTTCGGCACTTCCTGTACCTGATTCTGCTGAGCTACAGGAATCGCACCCGTTTTTTCATGCGTCTGAGGCTGGAATTCCACAATCTGTCGCCATCCACCCGGATAATAGTCGGGCGAGAGCAGTTCCAGTTTGATAAATGACGCTTCTATAAAATCACCCAAATTGAACCACTGCTCATTTGCATGCCGCATAGAAAAGGTTCCGATGACGTCAAAATCTTCAGCCTGCGTTCCGGTGGTTGATATCGATACGCGGAATGACTGGGTTTGTATGGGATAGACGGCAGCGTCATCTTCGGTTCCATTGTCTGTAGCCACGAGCAAGTAATTGAATTTATACATCATATCATCGGCGAACTTGAAAATCGCCCAGGCTGGATCTCCGCTATATCCGGAGCCGCGTGCTATAGTGGTACCATCGTAACCGGAAAGATCACCATCCACAGCATTGTCCCAGCTGTATTCAATATCTCCTTTTTTATATGTTTCCGAGCCCATGACCGGTACGAGATTGTTATCTGCATACTCGGACCTTTCATGGGCGCCACTGTTGAGAATCGACAGGGCCCGATCATAATCCCGGTCAAAGAAGGCATGCAGCGCTTCTTCTACGGTGTTGTCGTACATGGGAACTTTTCTGGCCTCAAAAACGTGTTCCGGCACCGTGAGGCCCAAATCGTTGATGCGTCGTGCACAGTTACCCTTCCACAGATAGGCATTGTTCCGGGTCATTTTCATAAACCGGTAGTCATGCTCATCAGACGGCTCGACATGGGTGGTTTGATTGAGACCGTTCCAGGATTCGACCATCACCCAGTCTGGCTGATAGGTAAATGCCTTGTTCCAGGTGCTGTCATAGACCACGGTATCCTGACGGCTCATGTAGAGACCGCCGCCCAGACTCCATTTGCGTTCATCCAATCCCGGCCAGACACCACCGGTCAGCTCGTAAGAGTCGGACATACCGTAAAAATCATTCAGGTAAGCCTGACCCCACTCACTTCCGTCGGCGAGGAACGGTATATCATCCGATGCCACATAGGGGTACAAACCGTCTATATTGTTGACGTAGCGGGCTTCCTGCTGATCAAAGTTCCAGAACAATTTAACATCCTCTGGCAGCATCATCGCCGCTGCAGAAGCAAAATCTGCCGGTGAGAGTGCAAGCGTTGGACTAAAAGCGTACAGGGGGCGACGAGTTCCCTCACGAACGCCCCAGTAGGCGGGATGTGTCAGAATCGAGTCGGCTATAAACCGGAAATTGTCCTGCAGCAAGCCGGAGGCCTCTTCGTTGTACGACACGATGATGCGGAAATCGAACCCCTTGTGACCAAACCGTTCATACAGACTCTGAGCCGCATCGAGCAATCCTTTGGTGGGTGATTGCTCATAAGAGTCCTCACCGTACCAGTTGACCACAAACGCATCGATATCAGAAGCCCAGGCTGCGAGAATGTGGTATTCCCAGATGTCGGGATCATAGGAATCGTACAGATCGAATCGTGCGGTATCACTGATACCGCCAAACTTTTCCTGATCCCAGTAGCGCAACGAATCCCCGGGGTCGCCATACCACGCCTCATACCACGCCAGCACCGGCTGGCAGCTGCCGAGATTCACCTCGACAAATTCACAACCCAATTGCGGATCGGCGGTGCGGATATTGATCTCTTCATCGTCATATCCTTCCACAGTCAGGGTGTACCGGTGTTCCGGGATCAGGTTTTCGAATGCAAACTCTCCCTGTGCGTCGGTATACTGTTTGATGGTTTTTAGCCCCGGATAGGAGAGTCGAACCACCACATCAGCCAATGGTTTTCCATTGAGAGTCACAATACCTCTCAGACAGCCTTCATTGGTCACGCAGATGATATTGTCGCGACTGGCCTCTTTAGTAACCCGTGGAGTGGTATTATCAGCATTGAGCGACCAGGTCACCTGTTGATCGTCCTCAAACACCATTTCAAAGACCGGTCCATCATAGTTTTCGGGATCGATCGGCATGGATCCATTCTGAAGGTCAGCAAACGAACCCGCTGCCGCTATCGTGGCCACACTCTGGCTTTTTTGTTGACTTGCCGACTGAGTTGCCACCGATGTCACCTGAGGTTGCTGGGGGTTGGATGGCGGAAATACGGTGGGTTGTGCCCCATTGTACTGTGAGGGTGAAACCTGATTGTTCGGACCCACTTCGACGATAACGGTGTTTCCGTTGGGATTGTAAAAGCCAAACTGGACCTGTATCAGGCCATTACCCAGATCCATCACACAGAGAATGAACGGCGTGATGGGCAGAACACTCTGCTCCGCTTCCTTGTTCACGACAGTATGCATATAGTATTTGTCCAGGTCGTCATAACCGGACTGGGCGTAACCGTCGCTCACGGTAAAGGTGCCGGTGCCGCTTTTGGCCTCCCATCCCTGAGGCAGGTTGTTTTCGGTCACGGTGTACTCTCCGCCGACAGGAACCCACAGTCCTTTGTTGTCGAGGGCGGGGGGCATGTCGTTGTCATATTCACAGACCAGTTCCAGGCCGTTGCCATTGTCCTCATAGGTACAGACAGCGGTACCGAACTCGCTCTCTGCGACGATTTCATAGTCTTCGGGAATGGTTTCCGGCATGTCACCTTCCCAGCTCTTTTCGAAAAAGATATGATAGGAACAGGGTGTGGTATTTGTGGATGCGGTTGCGGCACGCCGGCTGCCGTCCGGTCCCTCCAGAGTCCAGACCAGGTTGTTCTGCAGATCCCCGGCATCGACAACCACTGAAAACCCCGAGTTGGGCCAGTAACCGGTGCGTCCCGGTTCAAAGGTGGTGGGAAGGGCTGTGTTGTAGCTGCTCTGGTTAAAGGTGTTGTTGGCCCCGACGGGGATGTCAACGGCATTGTCGTTTTGATTGAGATATCCGAAATGAACGGTATAGGTGCCGTCCCCGTTGTCGATTACACATTCGAGGATGGGTTTGACCGGTTGCAGATCGGGTTTCTCGCATATGGGTCCCTGAATGGCCAGGTTGGGTGTGGTTTGCCCTGCCTTGATGTAGGCTGTAACACTGCCGATGGCGTACAGACCGTCCAGTGTGATGGTCACTTGACGTTGTTCCGCATCGTTATAACCCGTATCGAATTTGACACCTACTGCTCCGGTGGTTGGATCCGGATTGTTGGCATCTTTGAATTCAAACGGCTCACTGGCACTGATGATGTCATTATCTGTTATCCCTTCACAGGTTCCCAATGTCCAGTGACTGATGGCGGGTCCCGAACCGGATGTTACCGTGTAGGTCAGGACGGTATTTCCATTTGTATACTCGTAAGAGTCGAGTACAATACTGTGTCCGGGAACAACGGAAACGGCGGGTGTGATGCTTATCAGAAGAAGTAATAGAGTCAAAAGGATTGATTTGGACTGTCTGTGCTGTCTGTGATGGTTACGCATGATGTCTCCCCTCGTTGTCGTTTACTTGTGCTGCAGTGCTGTTATTCTGTTGTGAACGCTTTAAGATACGCACAAACGGTGTCATGCATTCTCATGGTTCAGATGTGCACCGGCTCTATTTCATATGAATTCGAAATCATCGCGAAAGTATCTCTTCCGGGCCGGCATGGTGTTCGGCGTTTTTGCAAGGGTCAATAGTATCCTCCTCATTTTTGAAGACTCGAGCTGCATTGATGACTGTTGGTAACTGAATATCTGCAGCGTTTCTGCTTCCCGCTGGTGGTTTTTCTGAGTCATGACGATATGTCGCGATTTTGGGGCAATCGATCAGACACCGTCCAGCCAGGTAGGGTGTTGATTAAAATGTGATCGTTCTGATTCAAAGAAGGGTTTGATCTTAAAAAAAATGCTCCAGAGCATAAAGTCTTACCGAATAACATAGGGCCTATTTCCGGTATTCCTCGCTGGCATAGAAATTATGACCACAAAAAGTAACTGTCGTAAAATGCGGATAGCAGCGTAGAGTTGGACACAAGGAGGGGAAAAGACAGCGCGTAACGAGCATAAAAAACCCCGCAGGGTTTGAACCCTGCGGGGGCAGAGGAGAGGAACGCGTGCGAGGGAGAGTCCTATTTTAGCAGGATCATTTTTTTGATTTGGTGAAACTGGCCTGCGGAGAAGCGATAGAAATAAAAGCCACTGGGCAAATGATCGGCTCGCCAGGAGATGCGTTGCAAGCCTGCTTGCTGCGGCTCATTCACGAGCAGTGCAACCCGTCGGCCGCGGGTATCAAACACCTCCAGACGGACATGGGCATCGGTTTCAAGAGTGTACTCGATAGTGGTTTCCGGATTGAATGGGTTGGGATAGTTTTCTTTCAATTCGGTTTGCCACTGTTGTTGGATCGCCGTAAAATCGGCTTGAGCGGGTACCGCTCCCTGCTTGGAGTCGGTTTGCGGTTCAAACTCGACGATCTGTCGCCATCCGCCGGGTGTGTTTGCGGGTTGAACAAGTTCGAGTTTGATGTATTTGGCTTTAACATGTTCACCCAATCCAAACCATTGTTCCTTGGGCCACTTTACAGTAAAGGTCCCTACGGTGGAAAAATCTTGCGGATCGGTGCCGGTCGTGGAGACATGGACCCGGAATCGTCTCGTCTGTCGTGGGAAGGGTGATGAATCATCTGCTGTGCCATTGTCCGATACCACCCGAAGGTAGTCAAACTGATACAACCCATCGCCGGCGAATCGAAAGATCGCCCAGGCGGGGTCGCTGGGATTGGGGGTTCCCCGGGCCAGCGTCGTACCGTCAAAACCGCTTACATCTCCGTCTACAGCCTTGTCCCAACCATAGGTGATCGAGCCTTTTTTATAGGATTCCGATCCTCTCACAAAGATCAATGATCCATCCGCCTTGTCCGTCGGAGGTTCATAATCATCGGTATCCAGCAATGCGATCGCCTGGTCATAGTTTTTCATAAAGAATGCTTCAAGCGCCTGGTTGATGATCTCTTTAGAAATTCCCACCTGTCGGGCGATAAAGATGTATTTGGGTACCCGCAATCCCTTGTTCTTGATTCGTCGCGCACATTGACCTTTCCAGAGAAACGCTTTGTTTCGGGTCATCTCGACGAATTCATAATCATAACCCTTGGAGGGCTCGAGATGTGTTGACCGGTTGAAATCATTCCAGGCCTGAACCATCAAATAGTCGGGTTTGTATACGAAATTCTTTTCCCAGGTTTTGTCATAGACCACGGTATCCTGACGGCTCATGTACTGATCCAGACCTTTTGTCCAGGCGCGGTCATCCAGACCCGGCCAGGCGGCACCGGTCAGTTCAAAGATATCCTTGTTCGAGAAAAAAGATTCGAGATAGTCTTCACCCCATTTCGATCCGTCTGGAGAGAAGGGAATATCATGGGCCTGTACCCAGGGATAGAGACCGGACACATAATCCTGATACAAACCTTTCAGATCATGATCCCAGTTCCAAAAGACCTTGACATAAGAGGGCAGAACCGTTTGTGCCACGGCATCAAAATCGGCTGGCAGCAGTTTGGTGCCCGTGGTATAGACATAGAGAGGGCGTTCCGAGTTTTCACGAGTGCCCCAATATGCTGGATGGGACAACACGGAATCGGCCAGAAAGGTCAGATTGTCCTCAAGCGTGCCCACTGCTTTTTCATTATAGGCGATGATGATTTTGAAATCGAATCCCATGTCGCCAAATTGATCATACAGCGATTGAGCCGCATCGAGCAGGCCGGCTGTGGGTGGTTGTTCATAGGCGTCTTTGCCATACCAGTCCACCACAAACGCGTCAATGTCGGCGGCCCAGGCGGAGAGGATATGGTATTCCCAGATGTTAGGGTCGTAGGAATCATAGAGATTGAACTGAGATGTATCCGCGATACCACCATAGAATTCCGGATTCCAGTATCGAAGCGTTGAATCGCTCCGAGTATCACTGAACCAGGCCTCATACCAGGACAACAGGGGCGGGCACCCCTTACTTTCTTCGGTGAGAATGACCGCTACACAGGGGGCGGGCCGTTCCACAGAGATCTCTTCATCCGCATAGACCGAGCTACCCGGGTTCGGATAATCGGGCGAGGTCACCTGTACGGTATAGGGACCTCCCAGTGGAACATTGGCAAAATGTGCCAGATAGGCATAATCGCCTTCTGACCAGACCATGTACTGCTTGAGTCCGGATTTAAAGCCAGGCACGCCGTCGATTCGTGCCACATAGACATTGTCCCCGCTATATGATGTGGAATAAGAGACATCCACACAACCTGTCTTTATCTTTTTGGTGGAATTGACTATGGTATGCAGGTAATATTTCACCATATCCATGTGTCCGGCCCGGGCATAGCCATCGCCAATGGTAAATTCACCGAGACCGTTGACAGGCTTCCAGCCTTTGGGCAAGTACTCTTCCTGGACCTCATACGAGGTTCCCACCGGTACCCAGAGGCCGTTGTCGTCCACGTTGGTGCCCTGGTTGTCATAGATGCACTGCCATTCCCAACCGCTCTGGGATTGCACATAGACACACGATGCTGTGCCCATCTCACTGCTGGCCGTGATGGTATAGTCCCTTGGCATGTCGTCAGGCGGTTCGGGCAGGGGCTCCTCTCCATCCTCCAGCCACAGCTTTTCGAAAAAGATGTGGTGTGAACAGAGTTGTGAACCGGTGGAGGCTGTTGCGGTGCGCCGGGAACCATCCGGCCCTTCCAGGGTCCAGACCAGAGTCTTCTGCAATACATTGGCATCTACAATAATCGAAAACCCGGAATTGGGCCAGTAACCGGTACGACCGGGTTGAAATACCGTGGGCAGATCCCCTGAAAAGTCGTTGGGCGTTAGCTTGTTGTTGGGGCCCACCGGTATGGTGACGGCCATTTCATTTTGATTCAGATAGCCAAAATGAACCGTATAGGTGCCGTCATCGTTTTCGATCACGCACTCTAGGATCGGTTTCACCGGTTTGTAGACGATGACCTTTTCATTCACCACGGTATGGATCAACTCTTTTTCCAACCCATCCGGTTTGGCCCTCAGGCAATCGTTCATGATACCAAAGGGAGCACCTGTGCCGGATTGGGGCAGCCATCCCTCGGGCAGATTGTGTTCTTGGACCGTATAGGTGCCACCTGAAGGCACATAAAGGCCTTCCGTGGTGGGGCTTCCATTATGGGTATACGAGCATTGCCATTCCCAGTGGGTATTGACCTCGACAAAGGTACAGCTGGCGGTGCCGATATCGCTCTCGGCATAGAGCACATAGTCGCCTGGAATGGATTCCGGCATCTCGCCAGCCCATATTTTTTCGAAATAGATGTGATAATTACAGCGCTGTACCGGGTTGGTCGAGGCTGTTGCGGTGCGTCGCTTTCCATCTGGACCCTCAAGCGTCCAGACCAGGCTCCCTTCCAGGTCTGCTTTATCGACAACCATGGAAATGGCTGCATTGGGCCAATATCCGGTTCTGCCGGGCTGAAAAATCGTCGGGAGTTGGCTGCTATAGGTGGGCTGTTTGTAGATGCTGTTATTTGATCCATGTGGAATTTTGATGGGAACACTGTTTTCGTTCAGATATCCGAAATGGACCGTAAAGGTTCCATCGCCATTGTCCTCTACACATTCCAGTATCGGGCGCACCGATTTAAGAGTGATATTGGTCTGGAAAAACCGGTCCCAGCCGCAATCCAGCTCGCCGCACAGATCCTTGTAATTCCCCTCGGCCACCCAGACCGTGGTATGGACTTCATAGGTCACAGTGGCTTTGGGTGGATCCCAGTTGCCCGCCCAGGGTTGCACGTTGGACGGACCGGCAGCGATCCAGTCTTCTTGCGGTGGGTAGCTGATCTCGTACTCTTGTCCCGGCTGCAGGGTGATATTTTCACCCCGTTCGAACTCTTGGCGTCCGGACAGGGTGACCCATTCGATGAAATAGGTAAAGGTCAGCGGTTGTGACCCCGTATTCGTCAGAATATCCGTATCGCCATCCTGCCAGGATGTGGTTTCCGGACAGAGGATTCCCAACGGACATTGGTGCCCCTCTTTGTTGGTCACGGTATGCAAATAGTATTTTTCCAAGCCATCGTAGCCGGGCTTGGCGTATCCGTTGTTTATGTTAAAGGTGCCGATACCGCTTTCGGCTTCCCATCCCTGGGGCAGGTTGTTTTCGGCTACGGTGTATTCTCCGCCGACGGGAACCCACAGTCCCATGTTATCGAGAGCGGGGGGCATATCGTTGTCATATTCACAGACCAGCATGGGACCGCTGCCATTATCTTCATAGGTGCAGACGGCGGTGCCGAATTCGCTCTCTGCGACGATTTCATAGTCTCCTGGGATGGTTTCAGGCGTTCCGTCCTCCCAGCTCTTTTCGAAAAAGAGATGATGAGAGCAGGGCTGGGATGATGTCGAGGCCGTGGAGGTCCGCCGGCTGCCGTCAGGTCCTTCCAGTGTCCAGACCAGGTTGTTCTGCAGATCGCCGGCGTCGACCACCATCGAGAAGCCCGAGTTGGGCCAATAGCCGGTGCGTCCCGGTTCAAAGGTGGTGGGCAGGTCGGTGTTGTAGCTGCTCTGGTTAAAGGTATTGTTGGATCCGACGGGAATGTCAACGGCCTCGTCGTTTTGATTGAGGTAACCAAAGTGGACGGTATAGGTACCGTCTCCGTTGTCGATCACGCATTCGAGGATGGGTTTGACGGGTTTTAGCTCGAGTGTTTCACAGACAGGACCTGTGGTTGTTGTTTCGGTGACTTGATTTGCGGCCTTGAATGTAACGGTAACTTCACCGACGGCCCACAACCCGTTCAGGGTTAGGGAGACGGTGCGTTGTTCACCATCCTGATACCCCTCATCAAATTTGACACCGACAGCTCCGGTTTTGGGGTCAGGATTAGACGGACTCTTGTATTCATAGGTTTCACTAGCTGTTGCGATGTGAGAGGCGGTGATGTCGTCACAGGTCGCGAGAACCCAGTGACTGATGGCGGGGCTGATTCCGGAGATAACGGTGTAGGAAACCGTTGTGGTTTTGTTGACATAATCATACTCGACGCCGTTAAAGGCGATCGAGTGTCCGCTCGGTGTCGGTACAGCATACGCCGCGGTACCGGTCAGAGCCAGACATACGAGTACCACGAGCCATCGTGATACGTGACTCCCTCTGTTCATTTTGACTCCCCTCGATTCTTTTGGTTGCAATGCAATGCTGCGAGCCAGATCCCCAAGATAGCCAGGTCATACCGGGCAGCGTGCGGGTCACTCGAGATCTGATATAGCACGTTACCTCAAATGGGTCTCCCCCCAACGAGGTGAAACGTGTCTCCCTCTATATCAGATCAGATTTGGTGTTTGTTAATGCATAGTGTTTCGTCGTGATCCGGGCGTCACCTCCTTTCAGGTATTGTGCATCAGACGAGATTTATATACACATTGCACTAATGTACAAACACGTATACACGTCGCATCAATCGTAATGGACAAATGGTAAAACGGCACAAAAAATGGGGTGTGATTGGGAAAGAATGAGTGAGATTTGAAGGGTTATGAAGATCGTCGGTTGATCAAGAGTGTTATGTTCATTGCAATGTCGACCCTTCCCGGCTTGGTCAACTTTCCCAGGTCCGGGTAGTGGATGCCTCTCTCGTTCCCCCATCTTGAAGACCAGCATCACGATGCGATGTGTTTACTATCCCCTGGATCATAGATACTATGTACCTAGTATAAAATATAAGTGATTAACATAAAAAATGCAACAAAAAATTAAAGTTGTTATAACGGTGGGTCACAAGCAAAGGGGCCCTGTATACCAGCCGCCGAATCCGGAAATCCGGTGACTGGTATCAGAACGGGCGGGATCTATGCGTGTTGGGATCGGAAGGTGCTCATAAAGGTCGTTAACGCTTCGACACTTTCCAGGGGCATGGCATTGTACATGGAAACCCGGATGCCTCCAACAGAACGGTGACCCTTGAGTCCAACCAGGCCTTTGGATTTGGCTTCCTTGATAAACTTTGCTTCCAGCTCTTCAGAGGGGAGCCGCATGACCACGTTCATTTTGGATTGCGAGTCCTTTCGTACAGGGCACCGGAAGAACCCCTCACTGGCATCGATGGTTTGGTACAGATGTTCTGCTTTTCTATCGTTGCGTTTTTCAATAGCCGACAACCCTCCCTCGGCTTTGATCCATTCCAGATCGAGTTTCATCATATAGATGGCAAACACCGGTGGGGTATTGAACAAACTGTCCTTCTGAATATGAGTTGCATATGACAGCATGGTCGGCAGTCCGCTATTGGCGGTTTCGGCAAAGTCGTGTCTGAGAATAATAACCGTCACGCCGGCCGGTCCCAGATTCTTTAGTGCTCCCGCATATATGAGGG
>CAYPUH010000054.1:17421-18051 GCA_964413725.1 uncultured Cytophagia bacterium | reverse complement strand
GTTCCTGACCACTTCATTGCTGCGTTCGTGATTTCCCCTGACCACGACGAGTGGGAAAAGGCGTCTATCCTCTGTGATTGTTTCCTGCCAGTCGTTCAACCAATCCGCCCATTCGCCACCCGTATCCCAGGAAGTAAAGTCGCCACCAAATCCCACAAACAACGGACGTAATTTGGCCACCATGCGGTTGGCTTTCTGCCGTGCCGTGCGGTTGTTGCGCGAATCGCCTCCGGCAATCAGAGTAAACGAATCGGGACGGTCGGGAGCGGTTCGAAACCAGAAGCGTCGGCTCACTCCGTCCGGATCGCGAATGACGAAATAGTAGGCCGTATCCGGATACAGCTCGGTAAGCCGGACAAACTGATGAATCATACCCTTGTAGACATAGCTGGTGTCGGCAACTCGCGACTGAGTATAATCATAATAGCGCCGGTCATGATCCTGTAGCCCGAAAAAGAGCTCGGCTCGCTGCGGAGTATTGGTGCACCATCCGATGGTGATCGAGGTGGCCGGTTGATGGTCCCAGACCAGACGGTATTTATCGGTCAGACTCTGTGCCGGGCCGGTGAATACAAACGTCAGCCAACAGAATCCTATCAGAAAGACAGAGTTTTTCATCAAGACATCCTT
>CAYPUH010000054.1:0-17411 GCA_964413725.1 uncultured Cytophagia bacterium | reverse complement strand
ATCCAGTGTACTGACCATGTAGCTGATATCAAAATAGGACCACAGACGTGCCAGACCGGTCAATAATCCCCAGATGGCGGCGTAGAACAGGGCGGGGCGGTCTATCCTGGGTATAAAAACGCCGATACCGACGAGAAGATCCAACATGCCGGCGACAAATAAAAACGTCAAAGCGGCGGATTCGGTGATGGGAAGAATGTTGAGGGTCATTTCCACAAAGTGTACCGGGACCGGATAGAACCCCAGAGCGAACAATCCGTGCCCTATAAACGTAAAAGCAACGGCCCCTTTCATCAACCAAATCAGACGGGGAGGGACACGTTGATCTTTCCGAATCAGGAGCAGCAGAAAGAGGGGTGTGGTCCACATAATCGTGTATTCCAAAAACATACCGGCATAGAAAAAGCGATCGAGGGTGTACAGGAGGGCGAGACTCAACAATGCTACACTGCCGGCGATCAGGAAGGCGGTGGCAAAGTGTGGCAGGCGTCGCAACAACCCCGTCGCGATTGCGGCAACCAGATAGAACAGAGAAACGGCCAGGGTGATACCCTGAACCCAAGTGTCCGCCTGACCTGAGGTGACATAGTCAGACCACGAGAGCGCGGTAAAGGATTCGATCAGGGGCTGCATCAGCGTCTGATTCCACATCAGAGCACGAAATGGGACATCCCATCGCCAGTGCTGCCAGGCCTGTCCCAGAAAAAGAAGAACGGTGGTCACCAGCAACAGGGTCTGGCACCAGCGGGGAATCCGGTATGATTGCATATGCGGGTCTCCAGGATGCTCGAATATGATAATTGAAGATAAGTAATAATTTCTTCACTGTAAAGGAGATTGAGATGATATATGTCTCCAAATCCCGCTGTAACATGTTCAGGATACCGGACCGCTTGCGCTGATTTCCCCGTCTGTCTGTGCAGCGTCTTTTGCGGTTCATGGCGGTCCCGTTCTGTGCTCCTCTGTTCTCTTTTCCGGACCTGTCAGAAGTGGTGATGGGCTGCCAGTCCATCGCATGCTGCTATACAATCTTTCCGGAATCATACGGGTTCAGAAACTGTTGAACGATTTAGAATTAAACAAAAGAGTGTGTGATCGTGATTGCCAGAACCCGAATCATTCTGATCGTTGTTTTAACACTACTGATCTCGGTATTGCATTATACTACGCCGACGGCCAGGATGCACTTCCATCTGCTTTATATGCAGGCTTATTTTATTCCGATTCTTTTGGCGGCATTTTGGTTTGGTGTACGAGGGGGGCTCACAGCCTCGGTGGCCGTGAGTCTCGTCTATTTCCCACACATTATGCTGCAGTGGGGAGGCTGGTCTGCAACCAACGCGGTGCGGTTTCTGCAGCTCGGATTGTTCAATGTCATCGGGTATGCCACCGGCCGGGCGGTATCCAGCGAACACCGGCAAGTTCAACTCTACCGGAAAACCTCAAAAGAGCTGGAAGAGACGCTGGACGCATTGAAACGGCAGCAGGATCAGCTGACCGAACTTGAAGACCAGCTGAGGCATAATGACCGGCTGGCCGTGGTGGGTGAGTTGACCGCCAGTCTGGCTCACGAGATCCGCAATCCACTGGGATCGATATTGGGAACGGCGGATATACTAAAAGCGGAACTCGAGCTGACATCCCGTGAACAGGAGTTTTTCGACATACTTGTTAACGAGACCCGCAGATTGAATGAAGTCGTTGAAACCTATCTGAGTTTTGCCAGGGCTCCCCGTCGGGAACATCATCAGTACGATGTGGGTGCTCTGGTTTGCGATACGCTGATGCTGCTTGGAAGCAAAGCCCGCAAGTCCGGGGTCGAACTCGGACATCGTCTGGATGAGAGCTTGCCATCGATGGATGGAGATCCTGTTGAATTGCAGCAGGTTCTGGTGAACCTGCTGCTCAATGCGATACAGGCCACCGATCGAGGGGGACAGGTGACCTGTCTGGTTTGGGCCCACACCTCCGGATCCTCTATAGAAATGTCCATTACCGATTCGGGAGCGGGAATCGACCCGGTCCATCGTGAACGAATTTATGATCCATTTTTTTCGACCAAACCTGACGGAACGGGATTGGGACTGGCGATTGTTAAGCGTATCTGCCAAAAAAATTATTGGACCATCGATGATCAAACCAGAGAGGGAGGGGGAACGACATTTGTACTGACCCTTCCCGTTGAACAGAATACATTGTCGTTCCACACAAATCGGAAGGAGAGGGTATGACCCGTGTTTTGCTTGTCGATGATGATCATAGCCTGTGCCGGGTCATCGGGTATCAGCTGGAAAAAAGCGGCTATAAAGTGACATCGGAAACATCGGGGAAGGACGGTTTGGGCAAGGTGAAAAACGGCTCTTACGACGTCGTGATCACCGATATTCAGATGCCCGATCTGAATGGTATCGATCTTCTTCGTGAGATCCGAACCGTCGATTCGGGAACCGTTGTGATTATGATCACCGCATATGGTAGTGTGGATGGAGCTCTGGAAGCCTGTCGTCTGGGTGCTGATGATTATGTAACCAAGCCCTTTAGCCAGGAGCAACTGTTGTTCACGCTGGAAAAGAACCTTCGATTGCGCAGACTTGAGCATGAAAACAAAGAGTTGAAGCACAAACTTGCAGAGGAGGTTCATTTTGACCGCATGGTGGCTCATGGGGAGACCATGCGGAAACTCTTGGATACGGCGGTGCGTGTGGCTGAAAGCGATGCAACCGTTTTGATACTGGGGGAAAGTGGTACGGGTAAGGAGCTTCTGGCTCGAGGACTGCATCACCACAGTCCGAGAACGGGGGGGCCGTTTATCACCGTCAACTGTCCCGCCATTCCCGAATCCTTGCTTGAAAGTGAACTCTTTGGTCATGTCAAGGGTGCCTTTACCGGTGCCCTGCGGGACCGGGCCGGCAAGTTCGAACAGGCGAATGGTGGAACGGTGTTTTTGGACGAGATCGGCGATTTGCGGGACGATCTGCAGGCCAAGCTGCTGCGGGTGATCCAGGAGCGCCAGGTGGAACGCCTGGGAGAGGCAGAACCCCGGCACGTGGATGTGCGTATCATCGCTGCCACCCACCACGATCTGGCCGGTCGGGTTCGTGAGAGTACCTTTCGCCAGGATCTCTTCTACCGTCTCAGCGTGGTTCCTTTGGTGTTGCCGCCCCTCAGAGAACGGCCCGAGGATATCCCCTATCTGGTGGACGACCTGATCCGGCGTCGTGCAGGGGATCGCAATATCGAGCTCGAGGATGAAACGCTTCGTCTGTTGTCCCGCTATCCCTGGCCTGGAAATGTGCGCGAATTGGAGAATGTGATCGAACGGGCGCTGATTCTATCTCGCGACAATCGTATCACCCCTCAGGATTTGTCTGCCGAGATTCGGGGAGAGGTGACGAACGGGTTAATAGTGGCTTCTGAATCGGATCATCCCGGGGATCTCTCTCTGGCCCATAATGAAGAACGGCTGATCCGGGAGGCGCTCCGACGCGCGAATGGCAACCAATCTGAGGCCGCGCGATTATTGAACATCCCCAGGCATGTGTTGCTGTATCGTCTGAAAAAGTACGGCCTCCACTGAAACACATCCATCAAAATCAGCGGCATTTCGACTCACCGTTCCGGAACCCTTCCTGTCCTATCATGCATATTATTCTTCACATTGTAGAGTATTCTACGGTCCTTCCTCCTTGCAGGCTTGAAATGACCTCTTGTTAAATTGTTCTATGTGATTGAAATATAAAGACCTGTCGATTTTGTGTGTTTTTTGGCATAGCACTTGCTTTTAAACAGACATGAAACGATGGAAACACGGACAACAGGTGCTTTTATGGCTCGGTGTGGTTTCTACTATTCTGTTTTTCCCGCTTCCGGGAGCAGAGCCTCATTGTTGCCTGGTGGCGGCCATAGTCGACGAAAATCCGGCTCCCCTGTTTTCCGACACGCTGGATGGCTATTTTTTTCCATGGGGAGTGGGATGGTGGAGCAGTCTGGCTGTGGTGTTTGTGATCTATACACAGCTTCGTCGGCAATCGAGACCTCCTGTGTCCATGAGACAGCGTGAAAATCGTGAACACAAAACCAATGACTCTAATTCGGATGATATTCAAACCAACCCAAGGAGACAATCATGAAACAGTTGATCGCGTTGTTCGTACTGGCGTTCGTCCTGACCGCCATGGCCGATGAGCATGTTGCCTGTGGCAGCAAGACCACAGCTGAAAAGGCCGGAATGGACTCTCAAAAAGGGATGTTGACCGAAATTTCGGTTCCGACGGCACAGTGCTCCATGTGTGTCAAAACCATAAAATCAGTTGTCAATGACATCAAAGGGGTTCATGCTGTGGATGTGGATGTAGAGGACAAGGTTGTGATGGTGCGCTATGATGACAAAACAACCGATGTCGGAACCCTTGAGAAAGCTATCGCCGATGCCGGATATGACGCCAACAAGGTCAAGCGAAATGAAACCGCTCATGCCAAGTTGCCCGCGTGTTGTCAGATGGAAAAATGATAAACACTGTGCCCGCGTGGAGATACCCGCGCGGGCACGGTTCCTGACTCAAGCCAACCCCAAGTCCTTATCCGGTTGGTCCATCCCCGTTTCTCTCTTTTGTTTATATCTTTACTTTTTCCTGCATTTGTACCCCTGTTACCGATCGAATAAATAGAGGTTTCATTTTGTTTTTAATTATAAAGTTGGTAACCCCAAATAAAAGGAGAACCGTTTGACATCACAGCGTGAGGATCAGGATAATCATCATCAACGGATGATGCAGGATTTCAAACGGCGGTTCTGGGTTTCTCTGATCCTGACCCTGCCTGTATTGGTATTATCGCCGATGTTGCGGTCGTTTTTTCATCTCGAGAACGCACTGGCGTTCCCGGGTGATCGCATGGCATTGCTCATCCTGTCCACAGTCCTGTTCGGCTATGGTGGCTATCCGTTCCTCAAGGGTATGGTGAACGAACTGCGTTCGGCCTTGCCCGGGATGATGACGTTGATCGCCCTGGCCATCAGTGTGGCCTTTTTCTATAGCGCGGCTGTGGTTCTGGGACTGGAGGGGCGTCTGTTTTTCTGGGAACTGGCGACGTTGATCGACGTGATGCTGTTGGGGCACTGGATCGAGATGAGATCGGTGATGGGGGCATCCCGGGCGGTGGAATCTCTGGCCCGGCTCATGCCCTCGGAGGCTCTTTTGGTTCACGAGAATGGTGAAACCGAGACGGTGTCGGTGAAGACCCTGAGCTCCGGGGACCGGGTACGGATCAAACCCGGTGAGCATATCCCGGCGGATGGCCGGATTATCGAGGGTGAAACCTCTGTCAACGAATCCATGATCAGCGGTGAATCCACTCCTGTCTACAAGACGCGTGACGATCGTGTGGTGGGGGGATCGATCAATGGTGAGGGATCCCTCGATATCGAGGTGGAAAAAACCGGGGACGACTCGTTTCTGTCTCAGGTGATCCGTATGGTAGAGGAGGCGCATCAGAGCAAATCGCAGACCCAGACCCTGGCGGACCGGGCCGCGTTCTGGTTGACCCTGATCGCACTGGGAGCAGGTGTGGTGACGTTTTTCGTCTGGTTCGTCTGGGTTCAGCGGGCGTTTGATTTTGCCCTCTCCCGCACGGTTACCGTGATGGTGATCACCTGTCCGCATGCCCTGGGACTGGCCATTCCCCTGGTGGCGGCCGTTTCCACGGCGCGCTCGGCGTCCAATGGACTGTTGATCCGGAATCGGTCTGCCTTTGAACAGGCCCGAAACCTCGAAGCGGTTATTTTTGACAAGACCGGGACTCTGACAGAGGGTGAATTCCAGGTGACAAACACCCTGGAACTCGGTGAGGATCTGGATGCAGACACTCTATTAAAATATGCGGCGTCTGTAGAAAGCCGATCTGAGCATCCTCTGGCTGCTGCTATCGTCAATGCCACGACAGAGACCTGGGAGGTAAAAGATTTTAACTCCCTTCCGGGCAGGGGAGCGGAAGGGACGGTGAAAGGCAAAAAAGTACACGTCGTCAGTCCCGGCTATTTGAAAGAGAACAATATTTCCGTAACCGATTCCCGTGTCGAGGAACAACAGGAAGCGGGCAAGACAGTTGTTTTTGTTCTGATCGACAATCAACCCGCAGGTGCGATTGCGCTCGGGGACCGGATTCGCAAAGAGTCGAAAGCTGCCATACAGGGATTGAAAAAGATGGGAATCGAAGCGGTGATGCTCACCGGCGATAACGAGCGGGTGGCGCGGTCCGTGGCAAAAGAGTTGGGTATTGACGACTATTACGCCGGTATTCTTCCGGATCAAAAAGCAGACACCGTCAAAGATGTGCAATCCGGGGGGCGTGTGGTGGCCATGGCGGGGGACGGGGTGAATGATGCCCCGGCTCTGGCTCAGGCCGATGTGGGAATTGCCATCGGTGCCGGTACCGATGTGGCTGCCGAGACCGCGGATATCATTCTGGTCCGCAGCAATCCGCTCGATGTGGTGGCCAGCGTCAAATTGTCCCGGGCAACCTATAAAAAGATGGTACAGAATCTGGTCTGGGCTACGGGATACAATGCCGTCGCCATTCCCCTGGCCGCGGGCGTGTTGTTTTCCTATGGTATCCTGCTCAGTCCCGCAGTGGGAGCGATTCTGATGTCACTCAGCACTGTGATTGTGGCGATCAATGCCCGCTTCTTACATGTCGAAACCTGAACAGCTCTAAAGGAGGTTCATCATATGCCTTATACGATTTCAACCACACTGGACATGTCCTATTTTGAAGCCATCGAACACGTCAAAGATGAACTGCAAAAGGAGGGATTTGGAATATTGTCCGAGATCGATGTGCAGGCAACGTTGAAAAAAAAGATCGATGTCTCGTTTCGGCCCTATCGAATTCTGGGTGCCTGCAATCCACCCTTTGCCTATGAGGCACTGAAGGCGGATGACAAGATCGGAACCATGCTGCCATGCAACGTGATTGTCCAGGAACTGAAGGCAGGCAAAGTGGAGGTGGTGGCCGTCGATCCGGTGGCGTCGATGCAGGCGGTGGACAATGCCGATATTGAAAAAGTAGCATCGACCATCAAGGACAAACTGACCCTGGTCATCGACCGGCTATGATGGTTCTGAACGTTGATCCGGGGTTTTTTTTATTTGAAAAATTTGATTTCTTTACACCCTGTCCGCATCCTTGTCGTGCTATTTCCGTTAGGATTTTTGTAAAATGAACATTATCTTGAGTGCCTGAACCAGAACAAGGATATGTGCATGACGCCTGCTGAGCATCGGGAACCGGTACGGACGGTGGATAAAAATCTGCTGGTGATATTTGGTATTACGCTCACGGCCATACTCGGTGTGTCGAGTATCTCGCCAGCGTTCCCCAAAATCATTCGGGAACTCGGCGTGTCCCCGCGGGAAATCGGGTTGTTGATTACTGCCTTTACGTTGCCCGGTGTGGTTATGACACCTGTCCTCGGGATCCTGGCGGACCGGTTTGGCCGAAAGCGGATTCTGATACCCGCTTTATTGCTGTTTGGTATGGCGGGAATCGCATGTGCCCTGGCTCGTGATTTTACCCTGCTGGTGGTACTGAGATTTATTCAGGGGTTGGGTGCGGCATCTCTGGGATCCTTGAACGTCACTCTGTTGGGGGATTTATACAGCGGTACCCGACGGGCTGCTGCCATGGGATATAATGCCAGTGTGCTGAGTATCGGTACGGCCGGTTACCCGATCATTGGTGGAGCACTGGCCACCATTCAATGGTATGTGCCGTTTCTGTTGCCGGTCATCTCCTTTCCCGTGGTTTTTGCAGTGCTCTTTGTTCTGGACAACCCCGATGTCCGCAGTGACCAGCATTTGAAAGAGTATCTCAGAAATGCCTGGAAATATCTAAAAAATCGGTCGGTGGGCGTATTGTTTGCCGCCAGCTTGATGACGTTTATCATCCTTTACGGTGTTCTGCTCACCTATTTTCCTCTGTTTCTTGGACACCGATTCGGTTTTGAGTCGTTTACCATCGGTCTCATCATCTCGAGCGCGTCCATCAGTACTGCGATCACCTCGTCACAGGTTGGCCGCCTCGCCAAACGGTTTAAACCCCGCACCTTGCTCTGTGTGACATTTTTTCTCTACGGATTTGCCATGGTGTTGGTACCGTTTGTACATCGGGCCTGGATGTTGTTCATCCCCACGATCATCTTTGGCATGGGAAACGGACTCAATATTCCCACGATTCAGACGGCTCTGGCCGGTCTGGCTCCCATGCAGGTTCGGGGGGCCATCATGTCCCTGAACGGCATGGTGCTGCGTCTGGGACAGACACTGGGTCCGGTGGTGATGGGCGGTGTTTATGCCGTATTTGGCCTCGAAGCCACGTTTTTCGCCGGCATGGTTTCCGCCCTTGCCATGCTGACGATTCTATGGACCTTTGATTTTTCCTCTTCCACTCACTGACGACTATTTCGTTTGTTTGGCCGCATAGATCACATTCAATGCCCAGCTACGCGGCATGACTCTCACCACGGTGGCAAAGATTCGATTCCATACTCCCTGCACCGCCAGCCGTTTTCCTGTTATCATGGCTTTGTATCCGTATGCTGCCACTTGAGCGGATGATGCTTTCGGGGCGGTTTGATTCAGCACGGATTTTTCCATGGAAGCCGTCTTTTGAAATTCCGAGGCTGTGGGCCCCGGACAGAGAGCGGTGACGGTGACACCGGTTCCTTTAAGCTCCCGTGAAATCGCTTCCGACAGAAACAGCACATAGGCTTTGGTGGCATAATAGACTGCCATCATGGGCCCGGGTTGAAAGGCGGCGGTTGATGCCACGTTCAGTATCCGGCCGGTTCCGTCCTGCACCATGGCTGGCAACAAGTGTCGCGAGAGAACCGTGAGAGCGACGATGTTGACCTGAATCATATCCTTGATTTTTTGAGTGTCCTGGCGATCGAATCGGCTGAGATCACCAAATCCGGCATTGTTGATCAACACATCCACGTGGTGATGATTCTGGTGCAGTTGAGCGACCAGCTCATCGGCCGCACCGGTTTTTGACAGGTCTTTGGGATAGATAGATACCTGAATCCCGTGCTGCGATTCGAGATCTCTCTTTAGCTCCTTCAGGGCGTCTTGTCGCCGGGCTGACAGGATCAAATTAAAATGTTCCTTCGCCAGAATGCGGGCCAGCTCGCGACCGATGCCACTCGACGCGCCGGTGATGAGGGCGGTTTGCGGTGCGTTCATGGTCTCTCCTTACGATATTGAATGGTTTCTTTACCTGTTTAAACAAGAATGAACCCAAAAGCCATCCGGGAAAAAGAGAGACTTTCGTCCGAGCGCGCCTAAAAAAAAGGAATAAATGTTGTTTTTTTCGACATATAAACACAAACATGATGAGACAACGGAACCGGTTTTTATCAACTTTCGTTCACTTTTGGAAAGCACATAGAAAGGAGACAGTGTCATGGCACTGACATTGAAAATAGAGGGAATGAGTTGTGGCCATTGTGTGGCCCGTGTCAAAAACGCTTTAAAGAGTACAAGAGGGATCAAAAAAGTCGATGTGAATCTGGATGAGGGTGTGGCTGTGGTTGACTATGATGAGGACCAGGCCAGCCGCCAGCAGTTGGAGCAGGCTGTACCGCTAGCAGGGTATCAAGTCAAAGATGTGGTGTCCTGATGGCTTTACTGACACAACATCGACTTCAGATCGAGGGGATGACGTGTGATCATTGCGTCAAGCGGGTCACGTCTGCGCTGCAGAACCTGGATGGAGTCGACTCTGTAGTCGTTGATCTCGAGAGCGGGCAGGCAAATGTGACATACGATGCGTCTGCAGTGGGTCTGCAGGACATAGTAGCGTCGGTGCAGAATGCAGGTTACACAGTGGTCACCAATCCGGACAACAGGATATCCTCTGGCAAACCATCAGATGAGGATTCTGATTCCGGGAATCCGGCACCGGTTGAGGACCCCCGTGTGAAACGGGAGCGATTGCAGTTTGCCGTGGACGGTATGACGTGTGCCAACTGCGTGACTGCGGTTGAAAACTCGCTGAAATCGATATCTGGACTTTCCGCTGCCGTGGTCAATCTGGCCAATGAAAAAGCGACAGTGGAATATAATCCGCTTGAGAGCGATGTGCAGGATATTTTTCGGGTTGTAAGGGAAGCGGGGTATCAGCCCAAGGTTCTTCGTACAGCAGAGGATGTGGAAGAGAACGATCGCAAGGCGAAACGATGGTTGCTATGGGCGACCGTGCTGGCCGCACCGGTAGCTGCTCTGGCCTGGTTTAAGCCCTGGATTCCGGTGGAGGAGAGCAGCGCCCGCTGGATCAGTTTTGTTTTTGCGACCCTGGTACAGTTTTCCGCGGGACTGATTTTTTATCGGGGTGCGTATCATTCATTGCGCAACCGTGCCGCCAATATGGATGTGCTCGTGGCTATGGGGATCACGGCCGCCTATGGCTACAGCACGTTGACCGTTCTGTTTCCAGCGTTTTTTACCGGACAGCCCCATTTCTTTGAAGCCGCTGCGGTACTGATTGTGTTCGTTCGTTTCGGTAAATGGCTTGAAGCGCGGGCACGGGGGCGCGCCTATGAAACCCTGTCGTCATTGCTGCAATTGGAAGCAGACCGCGCCGTCAAGGTTACGGAAAAGGGAGAACACTCTACTCCCGCATCCCAGGTGGTGACGGGCGATCTGCTGCGCGTGCGGCCGGGTGAAAAAATCCCGGTAGACGGAGAGGTGGTAGAAGGGCAGTCTGCCGTCGATGAATCCATGCTGACCGGAGAGTCGGTTCCTGTGGAAAAAACCAAAGGAGACCGGGTGACGGGCGCTACCGTCAATCAATCCGGTGTCATTACCCTGCGAGCCACCCGCGTGGGAGGAGATACGGTGCTGTCCCAGATCGTGCGGATGGTGGAAGAGGCACAGGCGGACCGGGCGCCCATACAACGTTTTGCCGACCGGGTGTCCAATGTCTTTGTCCCCATCGTTGTATCCATCGCCTTCATCACATTTGTCATCTGGATGGGGGTGGTGGGTTCTGAATTTGTCTTTGCCTTTACTGCCGCCATTTCCGTTTTGGTGATTGCCTGCCCCTGTGCATTGGGACTGGCGACGCCCACAGCCATTATGGTGGGATCGGGATTGGGTTTGAGACGAGGAATTCTGTTCAAACGCGCCTCTGTTCTTGAACATATCGCTCACATCGATACCGTGCTGTTGGATAAAACCGGTACACTGACCACCGGTGAGATGACCGTTGCGGCGGTGCATTCGATGAATAACCATCCCGACCTGCTCCGTCTGGCCGCTTCATTGGAAAATGCGTCTACGCATCCATTGGCCCGGGCGGTCGTACAGGAGGCTCGTTCCAGACAGATCGAGCTCGGCAATGCCACGGATGTGCAGGAAGTACCGGGTCAGGGACTGTCGGGAATCCTCGAGGATCATCGTATCCTGGTGGGCAACCTGAGGTGGATGGAAACACATCAGATACACCTCTCTGCGGGATTTCTGGAGCAGCTGGATACTCTGAGACAAAACGGCAAAACGCCCGTATTGGTGGCCATTGATGGAGAGCTGGCAGGGGTGTTGTCCCTGTCCGATACCTTGAAAACGGGGTCCGCAGAAGCGCTTGCCGGACTAAAGCGTCTTGGTCTGAGCGTCAAGATGGTCACCGGCGATACCGAGCAAACCGCTCGCGCGCTCGCGCAACAGGTGGAGCAGGCAGCCGGGGTACCCCTGGATTCACTCTATACGCAGGTTCGCCCCGAGGAGAAAATCGATATCGTTCGCACCGAACAGTCTGAAAAACACCGTGTGGCCATGGTGGGGGATGGTATCAATGACGCACCCGCCCTCGCACAGGCTGACGTGGGTATTGCGATCGGTTCGGGAACCGATGTGGCCAAAGAGACAGGTGATGTGATTCTCATGCACGACGATCTCAACGACGTGGTCAGGTCTGTGACGCTCGGTCAAAGGACACTGAGAAAGATTCAGCAGAATTTGTTCTGGGCATTGATCTATAATGTGATGGGGATACCCATCGCAGCCGGTATTCTCTATCCTTTTTTCGGATGGCTGCTGCCACCGGCTTTTGCCGGTCTGGCGATGGCGCTTTCCTCCGTCAGTGTGGTCAGCAACTCCCTCCTCTTGAAGCGTATCCGCCTCGATTCCTCGTCTGAGCTGTAATCCTGTGCCGGTCCGGTCTTTGAGAGGTCGGACCCATTTCCACAACTGGAGAGTCTGAAAACGGTTGCATCCTGATGTAAAAACCGTTACGTTATCGTTATAATGTTGATGATATGGTCAGGATTCCAATCAGGAGAGACCCCTATGTCGCAATTTTATGCTGGAATTGACAGTTCTACGCAGAGCACCAAACTACTGGTTATCGATTTGGATACCTCCAAAGTGGTGTATACCGATTCGGTGCAATACGACCGGGATCTGGAATCCTATCACACCCGTAATGGTGTGATGCAGGGATTGGGTGAAGGCATCTCAGAGTCCGATCCTCATATGTGGATCGAAGCGCTGCAACGCTTATTTGAGCGTCTTTCTGCGTCTGATTGCCCCCAGGACCGGATTCGTGCTGTATCGGTCTCCGGACAACAACATGGACTGGTCACCCTGGATGACGCCGGTCATTTGACCCGGTCCAGGAGCAAACTGTGGAACGATTTCAGCACCCAAAAAGAATGCGAATTGCTCACCGAGGCGGTGGGTGGAATGGACCGCATGATTGAAGAGGTGGGCAACAGTCAGCGTACCGGTTATACCGCAGCCAAAATCTATCACCTGGTTCGGCATGATCCCGATGCGTATACCCGCACCTCGACCTGTTTTCTGGTGCACAACTATATCAACTGGTGGCTCACCGGTGGCCCTGATGGGGGAGTGCGGGTCATGGAACCGGGAGATACGTCGGGGAAGGCGGTGTGGAACCCCAAAACCGGTGACTGGTCTCAGGCCGTACTGGATGCCATTGCATCGGATTTAATGAAAAAATTGCCACCGGTACAGCCCTCGGATCAGAGTATCGGAGTCATCGGAGCCGGGTTGGTCCAAACGTACGGTTTTTCTCCAACATGCAAAATCGACGCCGGATCCGGTGACAATATGTACGGTGCGGTGGGAACCGGAAATCTGGAACCCGGTATTGTCACCGTCAGTCTGGGTACCAGTGGAACCGCCTATACCTACATGGAACATCCCTTTATCGACACCGAAGGGGAGATTGCCGCATTTTGTGACAGCACCGGGCATCATCTTCCGTTGCTCTGCGTCTCCAACCTGGCCAATGGGTACAATGCCATACTGGAGCAGTTTGATTTGTCACATGATGCGTTTGTGGAGGTGGTTCGTCGTGTTCCCGTCGGGAATGACGGCCGGCTGTTGCTGCCCTGGTATATGGGAGAACGGACACCCGATCTTGCCGATGCCACACCGGTTTATTTTGGTTTTGATCTCAACGATTTTACGCGCGATCGCTTGTGCCGGGCTGTTCTGGAAGGACATGTTCTGAATCTGTACACGGGATTTCAGCGGATGCCGGTTCAACCCCGGGAGATTCGGTTGACCGGTGGATTGGCCCGTTCCGACGCCTGGGTGCAGACCATCGCCGATGTTTTCAATGCAGACGCTGTACCCGTAGAAGGAGAGGGCGCCGCGTTGGGCGCGGCCTGCCACGCGGCCTGGGTGGATCTTAAAGAAAGCGGTGAATCCGTATCCCTGAAATCCGTTGTTGAGCCTTTTCTGATGATGCGGGAAGAGGGCCGGCGTCAGCCCGACGCCGAGCACGTCGCCACCTACCAGACCCTCAAAGCGATTTTCGCCTCCATAAGCAAGCGAATTCGCGGAGAGATGACAGACCGGGATCCCTTTTCACTGCGCACTCGTCTCTGAATCACCCGCGCCGGGGCCTTCCATGACATAATACCCGGATGGGAAAAGACTTGCTTTTTTTTTTGCACTTGGCTACTTTGACAGGCTTTTGGAGGCTGGATGCATCATTTGTCTCTGGTACCGTGCCAGGCATCCTATGCGGATTCTTGGTTTTCCGCGGGGCGCAAACAACCCACGCCGGTGATGGATCTGGACCGGCTGGATGAGATCATCGATTGGTATAACCGGTTTGTGACGGATGACCAGCCCGTTCAGATCACGTTTCAGCGGGGGGATCCGCTGGGCCCGGGTGAGACATTTTATCTCTATGCGTTTCCCATGCTGAATGATGGATTTGAGAATCACATTGACAGCTTTAGGCTGATCGGTAACCTCTGGTGGCTGACAGACGATTTCTGTACCCTATTTGTCGATTATGGTGTCGATCTCGTGGTCGAATTGGATGGACCCGAAATCCTGACGGATCGATATCACGGCAAGGGGTACTTAAAAAAAACACTGAACGGTCTGGATGTTGCCAGAAAGAGTGGAATTGCTGTGAGCGCCCTGTGCCGACTGGGTCAGGATTCGTTGAACTCGATCTCTGAAATCTATGCCTTTTTTTGTTCCGAGGGCCTGAATTTTGAGATCGAACCTTATTTCCTCGCCAATAAGAAAGCGAGAAAAACAGTCCGTTCGATTTCACCGCATGTGTTTTCGCTGGCTTTGAACCGACTGAATGAGCTTTACAGAACAGGAGCACCGATACGTATCCCTACACTCGATGTCCTCCGCACCCAGGATCCGGCAAATGGTGACAGCTGTTTTTATGATCGCTGTCTGGAGGACCATCTCGCCGTGGGCGCTGATGGCACTCTGTATCCCTGTTATCGCTTTGTAGGACGACGTGCGTATCGGCTTGCACAGGTTTCAGAGTGTCCGTCTCGACGAGATCTGCAATGGACGCTGGTGTGGCGCAAGTTATCAAGCATACAACAGCGGGCCGAATCCTCGTGTCAGACCTGTGTCGCACGATCGATCTGTCGAGGAGGATGTCTCTATCGGGCCGCTATGATGCGAAACGCTTTTTTGGGATCCAATATCCGGGATCCGTTTTGTAAAACGTTTTATATACCCCGACCGATATCGAGGTGAGTTGCAAGACCCGCGCGACATCACGGTCTGTTGGAGAATCAACCCGAATATGTGATGCCGGATTCTGAACCGGTGTGTGTCTCTATAACGACGGGTTGATCATCTGTGGAATGGGGGAGAAGGGAACGGACGGGTGGTAAAAAACAATCGACATGGGAGATCATCTGAATGTGCTGACGACATGGATCTTTGGAGTCAGATCGAGACTGTGTTTTTGAAGGGTCTTGAGTCACACGACTCCAGGTCCTCATCGGACACAAGCGGGAGTAATGTTATCTCAATGGACGCTGAGCAACTCAGAGATCAGTTGCAGTCTGCGATGGATCGAAAGGGGCGCCCCTGTCCTCAGCTATACCCCGATCAGGAGCGACAACTCGATGCGAAAGAGTGGTCGAATACATATGAGATACTACAGTCGCTTCAAAAGTCTCTGAAAAATGTCGCAAAAAAAGAGACAGATGCCTGGCATCATACCGATCCCCATAGTCTGTTAAAAGCCGATGACGTGGGTGACATTTCGGCGCTGATAGCAGAATGCAAGCGCAGTATCGATTTTCTGTTCGAGACGCAGAAAACGATTCAAGAAAAGATGTCTCTTCGTCCTCTTGACACACTCCAGGATATACGGATTTTTCAAAAGCTGGTAACGGTTGTGTTAAATGCTCCTGACGCTTTGACCGAGTCGACACTGGTGTCGCAGCACTGGAGAATGAAGATCCAGGATGCGCGATGGCTGGCCGACCGGGTTCGATCATTTCAGGAGGAATTAGAGTCTCTGGAAGACTGTTTTGAACGCCGGATACTTTGTCGTGATCTTCCCGCTCTGATCGATCAGGTGAAAACGATGAGCGGAAAGCCCTTTCGCTTTCTCAGTTCTCGATGGAAAACCATTCAATCTCGTCTGCAGCGTTATTACCGGACCCCGCCTCCATCCGATCCTCAGCAGGTTGTTCGTGATCTGGAGGCCATTGTTCCGGTCTGGAATCGATACAATGAATTGTCGTGGTCCAAGACCGCTGGTATGGAAGTGTTTGGTGACTTGTGGCAAGGTGTGGACAGCAATCCGGATGATCTGGATGAACGGATCGATTGGCTTGCCCTGTATGCGGAGATCCGAGCGGAGGGGTGGATCGATGTGGACACGGTAAAGCGCCTTGCAGGAAAAGATCCAGGCGAAGCCAAGTGTCACGATTTACTCTGGCAGATACCAACACAGGCAGAAGCCCTGCAGACGGCTCTCGACAAATTGATTTCTTTCCTAAACTGGGATATAAAGGGTCAATTTGGAACCTTTCTGAAAGATGTTGACATCAAATCTATACATAAAGCATTGTCTAGGTGTGAAGATCAGCTGTTTGTTTTACCAGCCTGGTCTGCGTATCGGTTCTATCGACAGGAAACGTTGAAAACTTTTGCTGCTCCTTTTGTGGGGGCTCTGGACCGTCAGGAATTGGATGCTGATGACCTGTTACCCTGTCTGTTTTTGAATTACATGCAAGTCCGCCCTCCTTCAGCGCAACAGAACGGTTCTGAAGCCAATTGAGGCATCGAAAAGAATGACGCTGGCAAGGATTCAGGAGTACATTTGGTATACTGGATTGTCGTGAGCTTGGCCGGAGGTCTGGCTGTGATAACTCTGCACTATTGATGATATCCATTCATTCAACCGGCACAGGGATGTGAGGCTCTGTATACGAAAGTGATATAGAGCAACGCTGAACACAATAGTATAGGAGAATCGAGATGGCAGATGTGATCGATTATCGCATTATCGGGGATGATATGCAATTGGTTGAAATCGAGCTGGATCCAGGAGAGGCGGTACGGGCTGAAGCGGGTGCGATGATGTATATGGAACATGGCATCCAGATGCAAACCGGAACGGGGGGTGGCGTTTTCAGGGGATTGAAACGAATGATTACCGGGGAAAGTTTTTTTATTACTTCCTTTCTGCATACCGGCACTGGAACATCCCATGCAGCGTTCGGGGCTCCGTATCCGGGTAAAATCATTCCTCTGCACCTTGATCGTCTGGGTGGACAGTTTATGTGTCAAAAAGATGCTTTTTTGTGCGCTGCCCAAGGGGTGGAAATTGAGGTGGCGTTCACCCGAAAACTGGGTGCCGGGCTGTTTGGGGGTGAGGGGTTTATTCTGCAGCGATTGACAGGCGATGGTATGGCCTTTGTTCATGCCGGCGGTACCATCATCGAACGGGAACTGAACACCGGTGAACAGCTCCGTGTCGATACCGGCTGTCTGGTGGCGTTTGCTCCCACGGTGAATTATGATATTCAGTTTATCGGAGGGTTTAAGAACGCGGTGTGTGGTGGGGAAGGTCTTTTTCTGGCAACCTTGAAGGGGCCG
>CAYPUH010000053.1:9334-18369 GCA_964413725.1 uncultured Cytophagia bacterium | reverse complement strand
GTTCCACTGTAGAGATGGAGGTCAAGGAAGGGGATGTCGTCCTTTATGGCAAGTATTCCGGCACAGAGGTCACCATCGACGGCGACGATTACCTCATCATGCGGGAAAGCGACGTCCTGGCTGTTATATAATCAAAAATCACAGGATTCAAACCAAGCTAGAGCAAGGAGTTAAGTTATGGCTAAAATTATTGAATTCAACGCGGATGCAAGAAGCGCTCTGAAAGAGGGTGTCGATATTCTTGCCAATGCGGTGAAGGTTACATTGGGTCCCAAGGGCCGAAATGTCGTTATCGATAAAAAATTCGGTGCACCGACCGTGACCAAAGACGGAGTGACCGTCGCAAAAGAGATCGAACTGGAAGATGAACTGCAGAACATGGGCGCCCAGATGGTCAAGGAAGTGGCTTCCAAAACCAGTGATATCGCGGGTGATGGAACCACCACGGCCACCGTTCTGGCCCAGGGTATCGTGCGTGAAGGTCTCAAGAACGTGACCGCTGGTGCCAATCCCACCGCCATCAAACGCGGTCTCGACAAGGGCGTGAAAGAGATTGTGGAAGAAATTCAAAAAATGAGCAAACCGCTTCCGGGTAAAAAAGAGATCGCCCAGGTGGGCGCAATTTCTGCCAACAATGACAAAGAAATCGGCGACCTTATCGCCGACGCCATGGAAAAAGTGGGCAAAGACGGTGTGATTACGGTTGAAGAAGCCAAGGGTACCGAAACCCATCTGGAAGTGGTTGAAGGTATGCAGTTCGATCGCGGCTACCTCTCCCCCTATTTTGTCACCAATCCAGACAACATGGAAACGTCCCTAGACGATCCTCTGCTGTTGATCTATGATAAAAAGATCAGCGCCATGAAGGATCTGCTCCCCGTTCTCGAAAAAGTCTCCCAGCAGGGTCGCAGCCTGCTGATCATCGCTGAAGATATCGAAGGCGAAGCGCTGGCGACTCTGGTGGTCAACAAGATTCGCGGTACACTCAAAGTGGCTGCCGTCAAGGCTCCGGGCTTTGGTGATCGTCGTAAAGCCATGCTGGAAGACATTGCCACCCTCACCGGTGGTCGTGTGATCTCTGAAGACGCCGGTTTCAAGCTGGAAAACGCCACTCTGTCCGACCTGGGCTCTGCCAAGCATGTGACCATCGATAAGGACAACACCACTATCGTGGAAGGTGCTGGCAAGACAGAAGATATCAAGGCGCGAATCAACCAGATCAAAACCCAGATCGACCAAACCACGTCTGACTATGACAAGGAAAAACTGCAGGAACGTCTGGCCAAGCTGGCCGGTGGCGTTGCCGTGCTCAACGTGGGTGCAGCCACCGAGGTCGAAATGAAAGAGAAAAAGGCCCGTGTGGAAGACGCTCTGCACGCAACCCGTGCTGCAGTCGAAGAAGGTATTATCCCCGGTGGTGGTGTCGCAATGGTTCGTGCGATCCCCGCTCTGGATTCGGTCAAGATCGACGGTGACGAAAAAATTGGTATCTCGATTCTGCGCCGCGTCCTGGAAGAGCCACTTCGCCTGATCGCGGAGAATGCCGGTCAGGAAGGCTCCATCGTCATCCAAAAGGTCAAAGAAGGTAAAGATTCTTACGGATACAATGCAGCCAGCGATGTCTATGAAGACCTATTCGAGGCCGGCGTCATCGATCCGACCAAGGTTTCCCGTATCGCTCTGGAAAACGCCAGCAGCGTTGCTGGTCTGTTGCTCATGACCGAAGCAACCATCGCCGAAAAGCAGGAAGACGAACCTGCCGGCGCTCCCGGAGGTGGTATGCCTCCTGGTGGTGGTATGGGCGGTATGTACTAGGTTCAAACTCTGAAACAAAAAATCCCCGGTCCGTTTGGATCGGGGATTTTTTTTGCTCTCTCAGTGCTGACACTGTGGACAAAAAAACGTGCTCCGCCCGCCCAACACGCGTTTTTCAACAGCAGCCCCACACGCCGGACAGGGAGCGTCGGCCCTGCCATACACCGACAAATCCTGCTGAAAAAAACCGGGCTCGCCTCCCACATCTGCAAAATCATTCAGAGTGGTCCCTCCACGCTCGATGGCCTGTTGCAATATCGTTTTGATCGCTTTTAACAGGGCTTCGGCATCATCACGATAGAGTGTGTTGGTCTGACGTAATGGATGAATACGAGCGTGGTAACAGATCTCATTCGCATAGATATTGCCAATTCCCACAACCGTCGTGGCATCCATCAAGAGTGCTTTTACGGGCCGTCTGGACGCTCGGAGACGCTCGAACAACCAGTTCGATGTAAAACCTGAGGACAGAGGTTCGGGACCCAAATGGTCAAAACGGGAATAGTCTACCAATCCACCCGGAGGCACGCATTCCACCAATCCGAATCGACGTGGATCCAGATAGCGCACCTGCGTCCCGCCAGACAATCCAAACACCACATGCGTATGGATCTCCCGAGGGTGATCCTGCCGGACCCAATGCAGCCGACCACTCATTCCCAGATGCACAATCACCGAGGCATCATTGTCAATGGTCCAGATCAAATACTTTGCTCGCCGGTCGACCTGTTTGACGCGCTGACAGGCTATCCAGTGTTGCAAATCGTCGACGGGGACAGGCCAGCGCAAATTCTCCTGGTACACGTCGATCCTTTCGATTGTTTTGCCAACGAGAACAGGCTCCAGCCCCGAACGAATCGTCTCTACTTCAGGCAATTCCGGCATGAGGACTCTCCAATGCCATTTCATGTATACGAAAAAGGGTACCCGCTTTCAATGAGTTCGCCGGGACACCAGAACCTGACCACATTCCCGGCTGTCTCCACAGAGGTGATGATGAGTGACACGAGCGTATTGAGATCAAACCTGCATTCCGACTCATTTCAGACGCTGTCGATATTTTGCCACCGCAAATGAAAACACCACAGATCCAAATATGACCAGCGCAGCACCCTGTGGATAGAGATATTCCAGTCCGACCCCCTTGATAAACAGTTCCCGGATCACAACAACAAAGTAACGCAACGGATTCAGATAGGTGATCAACTGAACCGTTTCCGGCATATTCTCTATAGGAAACAGAAAACCCGACATCAGGATTCCAAAGACCATCAAAAACCAGATTAAAAACAATGCCTGTTGTTGCGTATTCGACGAGGCGGAGACAAACAAACCAAGGCCCAGAGTGGTGAACAGATAGACAACCGTAAAGAGAGCAAAGATGATCAGATTGCCGCGAAGGGGAATATCATACCAGAGCTTGGCAAAAATCAATGCGACGGTCAGTTCCAGAAATCCCAAAATGGCAAAGGGGATAATCTTTCCGATCAGCAGTTGATGCTTCCGGATCGGTGTGACGGAGAGTTGCTCCAGGGTACCGATTTCACGCTCTCGCACCAGTCCCATCGCACTGAGCAGGGAGGTTACGATGGTCAACAGAAAAGCTGAGATACCCGGTACCATATAGTCACTGTACTCCAAATCGGGATTGAACCAGACCCGTCGCACTCCCGAAACCTCCCGACGGGGAATGGGTACCCCTCGAGTTTGAATCGCCAGAGACGTCATCTGCTGTCTCGCAAACGAACCGACGATACCCTGAATATATCCCAGCGTGATGGTGGCTGTGTTTACATCCTGTCCATCCAAAAGCACCTGAACGGCGACAGCCTGTCCCGACCGCATCTTTTTGGAAAACGCCTCTGGGATCACCAGCGCTGTAACCACCTCACCCCTATCGATAAGAGCTTCCAGTTCGTGATAGTCACGACTAAACCGCTCGAGAATAAAATATCCAGACTCGTCCAGGCTCGAAATCAACTCACGACTCTCTCGACTGTTGTCCAAATCACAGATCACGGTCTCGATATTCTGGACTTTACTCGAGATCACATAGCCGAGGATAAGCATCTGAATGATGGGGAGCACAAAGATAATCGCGATCATGGATCGATCCCGCCGGATCTGTAAAAATTCTTTTTTGATGATATAGATTATGGCGTGCACAGGGTCATCCTTCCAGATGCGTTTTAAACCGTTTCATGCTGATCATCAACAAAACAGTTCCAAACGCCAACAAAATCGCGGCAGGCGTCCAAAGGATATCAAAACCATTGGCTTTGAGCAACACACCGCGGATAATGGTCAGATAATAGCGAGCGGGAACCAGATATGAAATACACCGCAACACCTGGGGCATGGAGGCAATGGGAAAAATAAATCCGGACAACAGGATGGAAGGCAACAGCGTGCCTACCAGCGAGAACATGAGAGCCGCTTGTTGTGTCCGGGTACGAGCCGAGATAAATACACCCAAACTGAGTGAAGCATAGATGTATACCAGCGACAGCCCGGTCAGGAGCAACATATTCCCCCGAATGGGAATATCAAAAATGAACTTTGAAAACCCGAGAATCACCGCAGCAACCAGCGCACCCAGAACGATATAGGGCATCACTTTACCCAGAATAATTTCCCCCGGCCGCACAGGCGATACCAATATCTGTTCCAGGGTACCGGTTTCTTTTTCCCGCACGATGGTGATAGACGTCAACATGGCACAAATCATCATCAACAAAACCGCAACCAAACCCGGTACGACAAAGTCCGTACTGTCCAGGTTGGGATTATAGAGAATCTGTGGTCGGATCTCGAGAAAAAGCTGACTCGTTTGCGGATTCAGGTCCAGTGTAAAATCATATAACAGAGACCGCAGCATATTGCCCGCGATGATTGCTGTATTGGCATTGGAACCATCCAGCAGAATCTGAACCCGGGAGGCTCCAGGAGTATTCAACGTGTTGTCAAAATCGACGGGAATAACCAGTACGGCAAGAACCTCACGCGACAGCATCCAGTCTTCCACCGGTGCAGTGCTGTTCCCGATCCGCTGAATCTGAAAAATCTCGGACTGGCTACATTTTTGAATCAACGCCCGCGAGTTTTGACTTTGGGAATGATCCACAACTGCCAGGTTTAGGTTCTGAACCTCAAAGGTGATGGCATAGCCAAATAAAAGCATCATCAGAATGGGCATCAGAAAAATGATCACCAGACTTTTCGGATCGCGAATGATATGAATCCACTCTTTTGCAAAGACAGCGAACAATCTACTTTTCATGATCTGTTCCTATCGATCGACGAGGCGTACAAAAACATCTTCGATGGTTTTAGCATGATATGTGGTCTTAAAATTCTGTGGTGTATCCAGTGCGATAATCCCACCCTGATACATAATCGAAAGTCGATGGCAGTACTCTGCCTCATCCATAAAATGGGTGGTCACAAACACGGTGGTACCGGCATCCGAGAGATCATAGATGGTCTGCCAAAAGTCACGTCGTGAATTGGGATCCACGCCTGATGTCGGTTCATCGAGAAAAAGAACATTGGGTTCGTGCAGAATAGAGCAGACAAGGGCCAGGCGCTGTTTCCAGCCAAGCGGTAAGTCAGCTGTCAGTCGTCGCAAAAGGTTGCGCAGTCCATATTCATCGGCGGCCCGCTCAAAAGCCCTCGTCATCGATCTACCCCTCAAGCCATAGATCCCGGCAAAAAACTCTATATTTTCTCTGACCGTAAGATCGTTGTACAAGGAAAATTTCTGCGACATATAGCCGATCTGACGCTTGATGGCATGAGTCTGTGTATAAACATCGAGGCCCTCAACAGTTGCTTCGCCCCGGGTGGGGTATAACAGACCGCACAACATGCGGATGGTTGTGGTTTTTCCGGCACCGTTTGCTCCCAGGAAGCCAAATATTTCACCGTCATAGACATCGAAATCAATATGGTCGACAGCCGTAAAATCATCGAATTGTTTGGTCAGATCGCGAACGAGTACGACAGGGGGCCGTTCCATGATCATCATTCTCCGCGTTGTGACACCGAAAGATCGGTTTCGGTATTGTCTGTATGAGTTGACAGATAGACAAACACATCCTCGATCCCTGCATCCACGGGATGGATCGAAGAGACCGTAATTCCCTGTTCACGCAGGCGTTGGGTCACACGTGTTCGTGTTTCCTCGGGTTCCACACCGCTAATGTGTAGATGGTTGCCAAAAATCTGAACCGAGCGAAAGAGGGGGTCTTGGGACAGGATTCGGGCGGCCCTCACAGGGTTCTCGCAGCTCACTTGATAAAGTATATAGGGGTAGGAAGCGGTGAGCTGATCCGGACGATCGATTGCCAGGATGGCCCCGTGATGAATAAAGGCGATACGGTCGCATTGGGCCGCTTCATCCATATAGGGGGTGGTGACCATCAGCGTCACCCCATCCTGTTTTAGCTGGTGCAAAATATGCCAAAACTCCCGGCGGGATACGGGATCCACACCGGTGGTCGGTTCATCCAACAACAGTATGGGTGGCGTGTGTATCAGAATGCAAGACAGTGCCAATTTCTGCTTCATGCCACCGGACAGATTGTCCGCACGTCGATGAATAAAAGGTTCAAGCCTGCTGAATTCCAACAGTCGCTGCATTTTTTCCTCCCGATCGGCCTTTGGGACCTGAAAGAGACGAGCGAAAAAGGTCAAATTTTCACCCACGGTGAGATCGGGATAGAGAGAAAATCGTTGTGGCATGTATCCCACAAAAGAACGAACCGACCGCGTATGGGTCCGAACATCCACATCAGCCAGTCGGCACTCTCCGGCATCCGGATAAAGCAGGCCACAGAGCATTCGCATGATGGAGGTTTTCCCCGCCCCATCCGGACCGATGAGTCCCATGAGCTCTCCACGCTCTACGCTCAGACTGATGTGATCAACAGCCGTAAGAGTGTCGTAGCGTTTCACCACGGTGGCGAGTTCAATCTCCGCCATCATCATGCACTCCCTGCAGATATACCTCAGCCGGCATACCAATCTTGTAGAGCCCATGGGAATTATCTGCCGCCACTTTGACAGCATAGACCAGGTCGGCTCTCGCTTCCCGCGTCTGTATATTGCCGGGCGTAAACTCGGCCCTGGGGGAAATCCAGACAATGCGAGCCGGAAATCGCTGATCAGGATATGCATCGAGACGGATTCGGGCCTCCTGGCCAATTTTGATTCTGGCCAGATTCAGCTCCGACACATAGATTGTTATGGTCATACGGCTGAGGTCTGCTATGGAACAAACAGGCCCCCCGGGCTGTGCCATCTCACCTCTTTCCTTATAGGTCTCCAACACGATACCATCGAGTGGGGATTCGATCCGTGTATCCCGAACCCGTTCACGGGCAAGATCGAGTTGTGCGCTCAGTCGTTTTTGTCGGCTTTTCAGTGCATCTAAGGCACTGCGGGCCTGTTGATAGCGGGATCGGGCGGATTTGTAAGCGGTCTCTGCGTCGTCGAGTTGTTGTCGGGTGACGCTGTTATCGCGAAAAAGCATCGAAATCCGCTGATAGCGTTTATGAAAATTCTCCAGTTGCTCCTTTGCCTGCGTCATCTGTGCTTTTGTCTGGTCCAGCGTGTGCTGCAACTCTTCGAGTGCGGCGTTGGCTTGCTGGACCTGAAGAACGACCGTCTGCGTATCCTGCTGAGCGATAATCTGTCCGCGCATCACAGAATCGCCCTGAGCGACCCATCGGTCCAGCAACCGACCTGCTGTTTCCGCACTCACCATCACTTCCGTCGCCTCCATGACGCCGGAGCCATAAAACCGGTCACCCGGCCCATCTGAACACGCCGCCAGAGTCACGGCCACCAGCAAAAGACATGTGTTAAACCCTTTGATGTTCATAACCTGTCCTTTCTGATCACTCGCATTGATCCGGATTCTGTATCATAGGGATCAAAAACCGTTTGGTTCTCTTGTCTCTATGATAACAATTCACCAGGATCCAAGACACGGTCCATACCGGATTCGGAATGGACCGCATAGGAACCACCCCGGCAACGCACAAAGCATTGCGTGCTTTAAGGGGATTCAAATTCCAGAGTGCCCATGGCCCGAAGCAGATCCGCAGTCACAATCAACAGGTCGGTTTCTGCCACAACCAGCTGTATGCTAGCCCGATTCCATTCGGACTGGGCATTGAGC
The DNA here is from genome assembly GCA_964413725.1 of uncultured Cytophagia bacterium. Taxonomy (GTDB): domain Bacteria; phylum Zhuqueibacterota; class Zhuqueibacteria; order Residuimicrobiales; family Oceaniaggregativiventaceae; genus CAYPUH01. The sequence goes on along the minus strand of CAYPUH010000053.1, from coordinate 10,370 downwards.
ACCTCGCTGTTGCTCGCCATCCCCTGCTGATGGCTGTTACGAACCACTTTGTAGCTGGTTTGAGCCTGTTCAACAACCTCTTCGATCATCTGCAGACGGTCACGAGCGTCACGCAGAGCGAGCCAGCCCGATGTGATATCCATACGGATCGATCTTTGAAGCGCTTCGAGCCGATATGACACGCGTGTTTTCTCCCACTCGGCCTGTTGAATTCGGGCATCTCGTCTGCCCCATTGATAGACATCCCACTGCATGCCGATTCCCACGACCCAGTAATCCATCCAGTCGTTATCCACAAAATCCAGGCCGGGCTTGCCATATCCGTATCGGCCGAACATCTGGATGCTCGGATACCGGCTACCCATGGCTATGCGGCGATTGAATTCAGCTGCCTGCTGCAGATGCTTTAGAAAGCTGATCTCAGATCTCCTGTTCAATCCCGTCTGAATAGCGTCTTGCAAATTGGAAATCCCGACTGTAAACGATTCAGGTTCTGTGGGTATCCAGGTAGAGGGAAGGGATGTGCCGATCAGATGCTCCAGAGACGTTCGGGCCAGAGCAAAAAGAGTTTTCGCCTCCTGCAGGGCTACCTTTGCCCGGGAAAGGCGGACGGAGACCTGAAGGACCTGATCGTTTCTGGCCATGCCCTGCTGAGCCATATTGCGGATATCTTCAAAATGGGACTGCGACTGGGCCACCATGGTCTCTGCGATATCGATGCGTTTACGGGTTTGCAAGGCTCTGCCATACGCCTCAATGACCTGATAATGGAAAGAGAGTCGTGCACCCTGGCAGTCGTCTCTTCGGGCATCCTGAACAGCTCTGGCGGCCTTTTGACGGTTAAGGAGTTGAAATAGGGTAAATAACGGTTGCGTGACATCGAGACGAATATCCTCCTGGTCCCGGCTACCCAGGGAACGGTTGAGCCCCTGGAAAACCTGGATAAAAGTCTGGCCATCCGGTGAAATTGAAACAGGAGGAATGGACAATTCGGGCGTTGTGCTCTGATACTGTGCGTTCGCCTGCAACGCTATAG
>CAYPUH010000053.1:0-9324 GCA_964413725.1 uncultured Cytophagia bacterium | reverse complement strand
GATCGCCCGTGCCTGACGCCATTGCGCCTCTGCCATTCGGGCTTTGGTCTCTTTGATCTTTAAGGTTGGATGACTTTCCAGAGCCGCCTCGATACAACGATCGAGTGTTCAGTCGGCAGCCTGAAGAGAGGACCATGACAACATCAGTATGATGATCAGATGAATTCGGGTATTCATAATCGAGCATCCTCCTTAGCGGGGTATCACCCCGTATAGCAAGTGATCCACTATGGCCTTTTTTCGTTGTGCCAAAAACTCCTGTTCATCTTCAATCGGACCCCAGACCACCTCCAGGATCGGTCTGGTAAAAAACGTAAAGAGGTTACAGCCCAACAGATTCCAGAGAAACTGTCTGGGCTCGACGGTAGCGCGGATCATGCCGCGGGCTTTGGCTTGATCGAAGAGAGTAAAGATTGAAAATAATTGTTTCATCTCGTCATTTTGAAAAAAACGCGCCAGGGCACGGGAAATGATGGGACTATCACTGTGGAATTCCCGCTGGACCAATTTGACCAACAAGGGATGTCGGGAAACAAAGTCAAGATGGGTGTCCACCAATTCGGTCACAATCTGTTCGATGTTGAAGGGATCTGAAAAATTAACCTCTTTGAGGCTGTTGAACAGTTTTGCAAACGCCTCACTGATAATGGTTTCAAACAGGTTGGCCTTGTTTTGAAAATAATAATGGATCATGGCCTTGTTGACACTGGCATCATCTGCGATACGTTGCATTCGGGCACCGTCGAATCCATGCCGAGCAAACTCGTTCCAGGCTGCCTGTTTGATCATTTCACGTGTTGTATCCATGGGACCCACCTTTTCAACCATCAAGTTGGTTAATCTAACCAGTTGGTTAAACCTAATACAAAAATACACAAATGTCAAGAGATTTCTGTCTCACCGAAATAATGGGTTGGAGGAATCATGTAGGAAAGAGGTGGGTCAGGATCCCGATTGGCTACCCCCCCTTCGTAGCCAATCGGAACCTGAGCAGTGTCTTTAGTGGTACGGAAAAGAAAAGCCCGCGTTTAAAAAACCGGTGTCCGGAAAGAGTAGTTGCCGTTTAATGGCATCGTTGCAAAATCCATAAATCTTTTATCAAAGGTATATATTTGCTACACGGCACGCAAGTAGAAAATCATTTTTTTTAAGGTATTTGTTTTCGAGAATAGCGCGCACTCAACGTTCATGTCCGCGAGCCGTTTCCGTTTTTTCACCTTCGAACCAGGACGACAACGTAGATTGCCACTCTTTCCACGATTCAAACCCGCTTTTCTGTGCCTGCTGCTCCGCTCGTTCCAGCTGTCGATGTCGTTTGCTGCGCGGACGATCCGGAGCCTGTCGCGAAACATCCAGAACATGGGCCTGCGCGATACTGATACGTTCGCGACAGATCGCATACACTTCCATTACATTCAGGGGGACGGGAATACGAACCGATTTGATCAGCGGCTTTCGGGGCTCCAGTTTCACACCCTTGCTGTCATAGGTACATCCCTTATAATCTCGCCAAAATCCAATATCCTCACTCCCCCTCTCCTTGTCACTCAAATACCGTACCACATAGCCATTCTCATACAAAGTCCATTCCTGATCCGCACGGGATTGGGAAAGATATCGAAGCAATGGCGCGACGATGAGAACGAGAGCATAGATAAGAATTTCAGGGATCTCTTTGAGTAACGGAATCAGATCACCCGCAGCCGCAATACCATATATGAAAACCGCAACCAATAACGCCAGAACGGTATAAAACCATTTATTCGAGCGTTGGCGTTTGACCATCCATGAGGTGATGGATGAACCCAGTTGCTCTTTTTTTTCATAATTACTTTGGGTATCGAAAATATTCATGATGCCCTCCACCCGAAAAAGATGATCTCGTACAACGATCTCAGAGCAGGGAAACCGTTTTCACCGCTGGCTGAAATCTATCTAAAAGATACTATAAATCCGGATGGAACGCAAAGGAAAGATCAAAAGAAACGCGGACTGTGCACAACAGCCCGCATCCGATCAATCCTCTACAGAGTCCAGGGTATCATCAATTTTCACTTCTGTGGAAAGATGCTTAAACCAGAAATGATACAACCCAAAGGATAGTGCCACCAGGGCCGCGATCAGCCATCCCATGACATTCCATTCTTTCATCACGATCATCATCATGGTCAGGAAAAGAACCAGCTGCCAGGGAACGGCGAAAATCGTTGCAATGATGTCGCGCCTGTTTTCAGCATTGATTTTGGTCATATACCGGTCCGCAATCTTGTCCCGGACAGGATTCCAAAAACCGAACGGACGGGTCTGTTTGTAGAATTCCGCCAACACCTCGCGTTTGGTGGCCGGAGCGGTATAGGTCCCGATGACCATCGCGATAGCGGAAACACTGGCTGTGAAAAGAAAACTAAAGTACTCGGGAATCTGTGGAAAGAGAGTCCGTTGAACCAAAGCGGCGACCATACCACCCGCCGTCCCCCATGCAAAACCATATCCGTTCAGCCGCCACCAGTACCAACGCGCCAGCATCGGTATAATCAATCCTGCACCGATGCTCATGGTGATCCATCCCCAGATATCATTGATATTTCGGATAAACAGCGTAAACACAAGGCCCAGCAGCACAATAATGATAGAAGACCACCGGCTATGTCGCATAAGTGTCTTTTGATCGGCATCCGGATTGATATATGCCTGATAAATATCTTTCACCCAATATGCAGCCCCGGCGTTGACAGTGGAATCAAAAGTCGACATCGCCGCCGCCATCAAGCCGGCCACGAGCATACCGGTTACACCCACAGGTACCAGCTCATTGATCACGATCGGAAGCACTTTTTCAGGATCCATGACCATTCCCCCGGCATTGCCCAAGGAAATCCCCATAATGGCGATCGCTGCGATAAAAGGCCAACGAAAGGAAAGCAAAAATATCCAGAACATGGACAACAGTCCCGTATCCCGGTCACTGCGGGCAGCCATAAACCGTTGCAGCATATAATTTCCGGTCCCACCGCTACCCTCGATCGTTGTTTTGAACAGGTAGAACAGAATAGCAATGCCGAAAAGATTGTAAATCGAATAAGCGCTGTTCTCGGGAATATCAAGCGTCCAATTTGGTATAATCGAGGTCCAGGCATCTCGGGTGGTTTCAAAAGCCTGAAACGAACCATCCTTCATCGGCATGGAGATCAGAAAATTTTCAGGTAATTGAAACTGCGTCATAGTCATGACACAGATAAAGATAATGGTCCCGAAAATCAGAATCCCCTGAAAGACATCGGTCCAGACCACCCCATAGAGTCCGCTTAAAACCGTATAGATCATGGACAATACAATCATCATCGTGGCAGCCCAGAACGTCGGATCCATACCGAGAAAAGAGGGAATACCCAAGAACTCGCCGATAAATTTTCCCGAGCCGATGGCAAAATAGGTTACCATTGCTATGTTCAAAACCAAAGCGGCCACCGCAGCGATGAGACGGGCAATGTCCCCTTCCCGCTCTGACCCGAACCGGAACCGCATCCATTCGGCGAGTGTCATCACCTGGGCCCGTCGATTCCATTTGCCCATAAAAACCATCAAAAAGGCCATGATGAGGGTGATGCCACCGCGGATCTCGATAAAAAAACCGCTGGCACCCAGAGCAAAAATAAATGCGGTATTGATCATGGTGCCGCTGACATCCATATTCGATGCCATTCCAGAGGCGCCAAGCGCCCACCAGGGCATGGTACGGTCACCAAGAAAATAGGAATCGATCCCCTTTTGCGCCCGACGTTGCACAACCAGACCGACGATAATGATGGCGGTCAGGTAGAGAACCGTAATGACATAATCAATGGTGGTCAAAACACGTCTCCTCTTTTCTGTTCCGAGGGATTCATCGATCGGAGAGTCTATGGATACCTTACTCTGTCTGATGACGGATAACGGGTATCTTTTTGTTCTTTAGAGACAGGGATATAAAAACCGGGGAGAAGCGATGCTTCTCCCCGGTCAACGCCATATCCGGACGCTTATTTGAGATACATCATCTTGTGCGTCTGAACAAACGATCCGGCCTGGATGCGGTAGAAATAGACACCCGCACTGACCTGACGACCGGTCATATCACTTCCATCCCAGGTCACATGATAGACTCCGGGTTTCTGTTTTTCATTGACCAGAGTCGCGATGTCCCGACCCAACACATTGTACCCGGACAGTTTTACGGTCTGTGATTTGACCAGACTGTACTGGATACGAGTGGAGGGATTGAACGGGTTGGGATAGTTTTGTTCCAGTGCGTATTCAGTGGGCAATTCATCGGTCAGACGTTCCACACCGGTCACCGGTGTCTGGGTATCGAAATCCCAGGCGGCATAAAAGACCGGATCGATGCTGCCAAACTGGGCATTCATGGTAAAGGTGCTCTGGCTGTCATCGATGTTCTCGATATGGTTGTTGCCATATCCACCTTCATTATCGCCACCACCAACACCAAACTTGAATTCCTGACCGATCACATCATTGCTATCCGGCGAAAATTCAAACTGGATCGTATAGATGCTGTCACCGGCCACCGCATCGCCATGGGTACCATCATCCCACATCTTGTGGTTCTCGGCTGCCATCAGACTGGCGCCCCACGAATCCCAGTTGCCACTCATCGGACCGTTCACAGCCACTCCCAGATCCAGGATCTGCTGCGCAGTGGTGATATCCACATTGCCCTGAATATCTACCAGCGTGTCGCCCATCATTACCTGGTAAATCGCAGGACGAACATCACACGTCAACGTCACCTGAACATCCTGGCTGATCGTGGCCGTGTTGCGGAAACGTGGCATACGGCGAAGTTCGGACTCGGAATCCTGCTGATCCTCTACCGTCAGAACAGAACCGTCTACCATCACCTCGCGACGTTCCGCCTGTCCCGCCGTCTCTCCTTCATAATAAAAATTGTAGAAAATCTCGCGATATTCCGTACCGTTTTTAATCTTATAGTACTGATAGTTCATCGGCTCACCGATCGTCGTCGTCACCGTATCCGTGGCACTGTACAGGGATGAAAAGCCCTGACGCACCATCGTCTTTTCCGTCACGTCGTCGGCCGTACCGTTATAGCCCGTGCGGACGATCAGCGTATCGCCAAAGGCAAAGCCCTTTTCCGTAATCGTCTTGGACAGATCGGCAGTATATGTCACGATCACCTCATCCTCGTGATCCGCCTGGATCGGTTCCAGATTGTCGAACCAGAACCAGTGCAGCGTGGTGTCCGTACCCGTCGTCGTGATCTCGTCCTGACGCTGGGAATTGTAGACCATCTCGCCCCAATCCTCGGTCAGAGGAGCATCCTGATTGTGCACCACCACCTTGAGACTCAATCCGGCTTCGGCATAGGTGTCCGGCACATGCACCGCACCGCTGTAGAAATTCTCACCATTGTATTGCTGGCTGCTGCCGTTCACATGGTTCGATTCCTGGCTCAACAGATAGGTCTCGCCCCAGCTGAGCTCGCCGGTTTCGCCCCAGTCGTCCATATTCGAGCCGCGGATGCCGACATTGTGCAGATCCGCATTGAAATCTTCCCAGCCCTGCATGTTCACGCGCACCCAGACCACATACGTGCTGTCCTCTTCGGTATAGGGCGTCTCATACATGCCGGCGCCTTCTTTCCAGCCATTGACAAACTGCAGATCCAGCGTCGTGTCTGCCGCCGGTACCGTCAGCTCCCGGTTGCCACTGGTTGTGCTCACGTTGCCTTCCCAGCCGGCATTTTCCCATTCGGCTCCGGCAAACACCGTGTCATTGGCGTTGGTATAAAACTTGAATTGAATATCTTCTCCCGCGGTAAACTCGGCGCTTCCCATCCAATAGTCACCTTCCACATTCTCCAGAATAACCGGGGATCCGCCGTCCCACGTCAGGGGGCCGCCACTGCCGCGGATCTGCACCGTGGACATCGGGCCCAGCGTGTCCGGGACCGTCGCCGTATTGGCATAAAAGGTCACCATGACCGTCTGGGCACTGAGCGTCATCGTGCTCAAGAGCACCAACAGCGTAACAAACAGTGCAAAACGTTTCATAGAATACTCTCCTGTTTTAAATTTCCTTGTTATTTGGAACCACCATAAAGCCATATGATCAGTCCCACATGAAAACGTTTGTCCAAACCACCTCCTTTCTCAACAGGTTTCGGTGCTCGGCACCGAAACCACGATACTATTCAACATGTCCTGGACGTTAAAACCGTATACAGCACTGTAAAACGAACCTGAGAACCACAAAGTCAGGAGACTCTGTACCCCGTGAGGGATAACAGTAAGCGCTGGCTCGATCCGACAGGCTCAGAAAGAAATGCCAAGAGAGACCATATGAATCTCTTCAAAGTAGCCAAAGTCGGCATAGGTATAATCAATCCCGTATCCCAAACCGGCCTGGTCAAGGCGAATACCCACTCCGGCCGTCAGGCCTTCCTCGCTATCGTCACGAAACAATGATTTATATCCGCCACGCAGATAAACCATTTCGCGAAAGCCATACTCACCACCCACATTCAGACTTTCATCATTGTCCGTGGGGCGCAGCGCATCCACGGCCACCGTTAAACGGGAGGTAGCTGTGTTCAGCACATCCATGGAAACACCCACCCGGAAAAACAAGGGCAAGGGCCAGGATTCTGTTTTCAGGTTGCCGACGATGTTCTCATTATGGCCGATGGCATCGGGATCCAGATCCACGCGTTGTAGCAAGTCCTTTCCCTCCATCTGCATCTCGGTTCCAAAGTTGGTGATGCTCATGCCCAGCTTCATATCGTTGAAACCGGTCAGATATTGTAGTCCCACATCCATGGCAAAGGCGTTGGAGGATTCGTTCCAGATTGTTTGCTGGATATACTTGACCGATCCGCCAATTGAAAACCGATCCGTCAGGTTTCTAGCATAAGTAAGAGCAAAGGCCATGTCGGTGGCTGCCCAAACATCCCCGGTTCCTTCGGGTTCGAACACAGTGGTCACTTCTTCCTCGCCATAACCGAGTTGGGTAAAACTGATACCAATGGCATTGGTCCCATCCAGGTTGAGGACGATACCGATCCAGTTAAAATCGGTATCCACCAGCCATCGGGTGTGAGCGATCATCACCTGAGAGGTCCCGAATCGCGTGATCCCGCCCGGATTATAATAAAGTGCACTGGCATCACTGGAGACAGCCGCGAACGCGCCTCCCATAGCCGTTGCCCGGGGGCCAACAGAGATGCCGAGGAACGAAGCTGACGTGGTTCCGACTTTTGTCTGACCATGGAGCGGGCTGGTCACGAGTCCACTCATCACCAGTCCCACCAGCAGGAAAGAAATTATGGATTTTGTATGCCGCATATTTGACTCCGACTTTAGATCTGTTCGTCATCAGAGAAGCATTGTGATTCCGGATTTGGGATCTCTATTTGATGATGGCAATTTTACCTTTTTTCACACCAACATCTGATTCGACGACATAAAAATAGATACCTGCCGCCACATCCAGATTCTCCTTGCTCTTGAGGTTCCAGGAAACGGTTCCATCGAAGATATTGTCATCGTGGTGCAAGCTGGTGACATGTTCCCCCCTGGCGGTAAAGATATGGATATCCGCTCCGGCCGGCAGGTGAATAAAATCGATCTTGCGCTCCCCTCTCCCGGTGGTTATCGCGGGTGGGAGCGGGCGTTCGTGAGCGGTTGCGGTTACATAGGGATTGGGAACGACCTTGATCCCCTCGAGTTCGGTGGTTGCCATGCTTTGATCCACCTGTGCCGGCTCCGACGTAAAGGTATAGGTATCCCCCCGGCGGAAAGGCTTTTTCAGACGAACATGCAGGGTATCCCCGCTTCCATACGAATAGGTCTCCTCGCTGATAAAATTGAGTGACCACGTCAACACCAGCGAATCGACTGGATTGGGTTCGAAAAAATAGATCTCGTCAAAGGGAGTCACCTCTTCATTCATATCGATATCCAGAAACACAAACTCGATATAGCGCTGTTCGGTGACGTTGAACACTCTAAATTTTACCGGCGTACCAAAGACAAACCAGTCGGGTTTGTCCAGGGTGGTATCCGCGATATCATCGGAAAATTCGATGCGATAATCACTGGGTTTTCGGATCCCCTGTAACTGGTCCGTTCCGATCACACCGTCATAGGTGTAGAGATTCAATCCCATGGCTTTGTCCGGATTGGACCAGCGCGTATTCAGGCTATCGATACGGGTATTCCAGTGATTGTTAAAACTCAATTGAATACCATCAAAGATATTGGTATCCCGGGCTTCTTCCACATATGGACTTTTTTGAATATATGGGCTCCTGAAGACGGGATAATATTGGTAGCTGATTGAATACTCTTCACCATAGAGCAAATCATTGCTATTGACACCTCGAATCCGACCATCATCAAGATCGATTTCATACCGGGCCGGATCGACGGTTTGATCCTCGCTATCCCGCAATAGGACAGTCCCTTCGACGAGGTATTGATGGGGTAATCGGACAAAAATGGTATCCCGGGCGCTAAAGGTGATGGTCACACCCGTCACATCCCGCACCGAATAGGACGTGGTAATGGGTTTGATCCATTCCTGCAGGTCCTGTTCGTCGATGCGATTAAATTCATCGTCGTTATTGTCAATTCCGTCGTTGGAAGTATCCCAGAATTCCAACTCGTACTGATGACCGTTCAGGGCGCTCTCATCCACGACCGTATAATAGACCGCACCGGTACCCACCTTATCGGTTGATTGCAACTGGATGCTACCTTCTGGTGGGACATAACCCGCAACCTGACCGTTGGGAATCACCATCACAGTGTTCTGGAAGGTTTGAACGTCGCCCGACGGCAACACATCGATCCGCTTGTCATTCTCTTTGGGAAAGATATCCAGTTCCGACTCACCGCGATCATACGCCACCACAGCATAGAAATAGCGGCGACCATTTTCCACATCATGATCGACATAGCTGTGTCGCAAGCCGGTGTCGCTGCCGAGATTAAAAGAGGTACCGCGGCTCTGCTGAAAGAGTTCACCACTGGGATAAAAATAACCTTCGATATCGTTATCCAGGTCATATTGAACCAGCGGCGTATATGCCACCGGTGTGCCATCGGCATCAGTCACTTCAAACACATCATTGAAATTCTGATCGGTGGCTTTGTAAATTTTATAGCCCTCAAAGTCATAGGTTTTCAATACCGGATCGAGTGAACTCTCGGCCCGGCGATCCCAATACAGGGTCACCTTGCCGTCTCCGGGAACCGCTTTGAGGGTGGGTTTGAGTGGAGCCGGTGGATAACGGTAGTCGCTGTT
>CAYPUH010000052.1:0-18384 GCA_964413725.1 uncultured Cytophagia bacterium | reverse complement strand
ATGCCATATTTTCAGATGACAAATATGATGATTTTGATTGTTTTGGACAGCAGTGGATTCTAATCGCTTGACACGGTTTAGAGTTTTATCCGGTTCCTGATTGTATCTGTTTGATATTATTGTTATTGGTGCTGTGTACAGGAATCAGGTCGGGTAATTTGGACACGTAAACTATTGGCTTTTGTGCAGAAATGCAAGGATAATCTGAAGAAAAAGGCCCGGGCGAGGACCTCCCGGGCCGTGATGAACACGAGGATGGAGCCTGTTAAAAGGGCAAATCGTCTCCCTCGTCCACATTGGGTTCGGAGAAATCGGCGCCGGACGATTCGTTGGACTCGGTGGGGGCAGAGTGGGACGCGTTGTTCTGTTGGTTGGGGCTTCCCAACAGTTGTATAGAGTCTGCAACCACTTCTGTCATGTATCGTTTGTTACCGTCTTTATCATCCCATGAGCGCGTTTGTATTTTGCCCTCTACATAGACCTGATTTCCCTTTTTGGCATATTGGGAGATGATTTCTGCCAATTTTCGCCAGGCGACGATTCGATGCCATTCAGTCATTTCTTGTTGCTGACCGTCCGGAGTCCGGTAACTCGTGTTGGTCGCGATGCTCATGTTGAGCACCGCAGCATTGGAGGGTGTATATTTCAACTCCGGATCTGCCCCCAACCGTCCGATCAACATCACCTTGTTCAAAGTCCCTTTACTGTCAAATGCCATATAAACCTCCACTTGAATATTGATGCTCTGTCTGTGTCGGGCATCCGATTTTCGGACACCTTGTCTGAGAGAAAATAGAGACACGTTCCTCTTCGTCGGCGTTCACTGCACATGATGCGCTGATGCCGTGTAAATTTACTTAAAATTAGTAAATAATTGCGAAAATGTCAAGTAAAAAACTGATCGTTAGATGTTTCCGGGGCCAATCTGTAATTTTTTGTTTGGATTTGGGGCGATCTGATGCTATAATAAAAGCTACGGTAAAATGGATTTAGATGCAAGATTGAAACGTCTTTTGTTCTGGTTTTGTTCAATCCGGATAGGAGTGATGGATGGCTGATTTTGGCACTTTGCCCTTAAACATGATTGATGCCGGAGATAAAACATATCAGATATGGCCGGTATTCTCTCCGCAGTCGTTGCTGGAATCCGTGCGTCGTATGGGAATACGCACACCGATATGGGTTCAGAAACGGTCATCGCGATCTCACCGTGTGATATGTGGCTTCAGGCGTCTGGCTGCGGCACAGGCTCTCTCTCTGGACTCGATCCCATGCATGATCCGATCGGATTCCGAGTCAGAACTTTTTTATCTCAGTGTGTCCGATCAGATGGCGGATGACGGCCTGGACGCCCTTCGGCTTTCCTATGCTATCCAGTATGCCCATCAGAAACTCGGGCTGAATCGTGAAGAGATTGTCCAGTCCCTGTTTCCGGCGTTGGGACTGGGACGCAATCCCAGGCTCTATCGGCTGTACGAACCCCTGGTCCGGCATGACGAGGACTGGCAGGATGCACTGAGGAAGGGAATATTATCGGAAGAATTGGCCGCAATGGTGGTGGATGAATCCGAACATCTGCGACAAACGTGGTTACACTGGATCCGAGAGTGTGGGCTCAACCGTAATCGTCAACGGGAGTTTTGGTCCTTGTTACGGGACGTTGCGGCTCGTGAACGGCGTTCTATTGAAAAAGTGATGTCGGATCGGGACGTTGTGGATACGATTCAGCAAACCCGGTTAACCGCGGCACAAAAGGCGGACCGACTCAAGGCCATTTTAAAACGCCGACGATACCCGCGTCTCCAGGACTGTGAAGACGCTTTTACCAAAGTGCTGAAAGATGCAAAACTGCCTACTGGAGTCTCTCTTAAACATTCTCCCTTTTTTGAAGGGGAACACTATACATTATCTGTGAATTTCAAAGGGGAAAAAGATTTCGATCAGCTGCTGCACCATTTGCAATGGTTAAAAACGAGTGGTGTTATCAAGCGTCTGGAGTCCCTGGCATGAGTCGATTCAATCAACGGAACTTTGTACCGGAACGCATACAGGTCGAAGCCTCTGTCCGGCAGAGTGGCTGGACCCGACGGATTCTAACCAGATTTCCGGATCGTCCGGTGGAGACGATTGATGATGCCGAACAAGTGTGGCTACAGGCTCAAACGGATGACCGGCCAGAGCACTGGAGGGGGATGGTGTTACTGGCGCGGCAGCGCGGTCCGTTTTTACGTCTGTGTCCGGGAACCCCGCGGCATATTTGTTGCCTGTATCACAATCTCGATGTGGCGGCCGGCTGCAATCTGGACTGTTCGTACTGTATTTTGCAGGGATATCTGAATACGCCGCTGATTACACTGTATACGAATCTCGATGATATGTTTGACGAGCTGGATCGAACGCTCTCCCGGCATGGGAAACAGTTTTATCGGATCGGTACGGGTGAATTGAGTGATTCTCTCACGTTTGATGATTTTACGGAATTGAGTGCCGATTTGGTTCGTTTTTTTGCCCACCGCAACAATGCCATCATCGAGCTAAAGAGCAAAAATACCCATATTGACCATTTTATCGATCTCGAGCACAACCGTCGGACCGTGGTTTCGTGGTCTCTGAATGCCGAGCCCATCGCCCGCTGTGAAGAATCCCTGGCCCCCTCCATCGAGGATCGCCTGCGGGCCGCCAGGGAAGTACAACAGGCCGGCTTTTGGCTCGGGTTCCATTTCGATCCGATGATCGAGCACGAGGGTTGGAAAGAGACCTATCGGGAGACCGTGGACACACTTTTCCGGATGGTCGATCCGGCACAAATTGCCTGGATCAGCCTGGGTGCTTTGCGTTATCCTCCCGGTCTGGACGATATTATCCGCAGGCGTCACCCGGATTCGCGAATTGTTCTCGGAGAGTTTGTGTCCGGTGTTGATAAAAAATATCGATATTTCAAACCCATACGAATCGAGATGTTTGAGCACATGGTCCGTTGGATCCGGCAGGTGTCCGGGGATGTTTTTGTCTATCTTTGTATGGAGAGCGATGAAGTCTGGCGTCGGTCTTTCGGCTGGTCTCCCGGCAGCAGCGCTCGTTTGAAGCGCATGCTGGATGACCGGGTTCGGTCATGTTGACTGTGTTACAACAGCAAGTCCGAGACGGAAACGAATTCGATGCCCCGGGTTTTCAGTTGTGGAATGGTTTTTTGCAGCACTTTGAGAGTATTGGGACGGACATGGCCGATGGCGATTGCCTGACCGTTTCGGGCAGCGGTTTCGGCCAACTGGTTCATTTTTCTTTCGATATAGGGTATCTCGTCCTTGACATCCAGAAAGAGATTGTTTTCAGCCCATGGGATCTCTACCTGACCGGCGATCCGGGATACGACACTTTCTGTTGTGGTGCGGCTATCGATAAAGAACAATCCCTCTTTTTTAAATTCCCTAAGAATGATTCTCATCAGGTGTTTGTTGGCGGTGATTTTTGATCCCTGATGATTATTGGCCCCCACCGCTTGCGGTATGGTGGAGCATGCACTCTGTATGCGCAGCCGGATATCTCCGGAGGACAATCCAGAGCTCAGGGTATAGCCATAATCATCATATTTGGCATTCATGGGCTCCATCGGCATATGAATGAGGATTTCTTTTTCGGCCAGCCTGGCTTCTCTTGCGATTCGATCCGTTGCCCGCAATCCGGGAATGATCGACAGGGTGATGGCATCGGGAAATACGATAAAGGACCGGATAGTTTTGTCATAGTGGTAGCCAAAATCATCTATGATGATGGCAACACGTCCCGCCACTTCCGAGAGGGATTCAGACCGGCTGAAAACCAGCTGCACATCCGGTCCGTTTTGTTTTCCCAAAACCATCACAATTTTTCGGTTTCGCCGTTGCTCCTGGCAGGATTTGATAGCAAAGGCGCTGGACGAGAGATGATGTTGCAGGGTAGCCAAAAAGTGATGAAATCGAAATCTATCCGGGATCCGGATATACAACGTGTCGTCACGAAGCGATATCCATGAGGACCGGATATGAAAATCCGCAAAAAGTGGCAACAGATGATTTCTGATCGCGTTTACCGTCTCATCAGTAGAGTCCGGTTCCACCGGCGTCCGGGTGTACAGGCGGGGCAAAACGACGATATGGATCGTTATCAGGATAACGGCCAACAGCGAAAGCCATATGACAGCTTTCCATTGTCCAGAAAGCCCTTTGGACCGGGATGTTGAGTGTTTTCGTTTCATGTCAAGTTCCCAGTGCTGCCTTTAATTGGCTCCAAACGGGTGAACTATTTATTGAACTGTCGCTCCATCGGTAGATCATCCAGAGATCTTCCCGACTCCTCACCAGTCGAAATTCTGCCTGACCTTCCATATACCTGGGACAATCGTTGCGATTGCAACTATGATGCATCGTCAACTCGTAATCCTGTATGACAATATAGTGGTCACTGTCCTCAAAGGTTCTGGTTTCCGGAGGTTTGAGTTCCAGGTTTGTCGTGGAATCCGGAGTCAGGTATAGCATCAGTTGATTTAAATAGTTTTGTTCATCCAGTATGCCCCAATGCCTGAACAAATTGGGATACGTTGCAGCCACTGCAGGCTCGGCAATAAACTCAAAGGATTCCTCGAGTGATGTGTCGGCCAGACACCGGATTACATTGGTAATATTTTTCTCACGAATGGCGTTACGGAGATTGATCAGCACATAGTCCGGAGCGGTCGGCTGGATCCATGTGGACTGATCTGATTTTGGTGTTTCCGGCTCCCGGGTGGCGAACGGGTTTGTACAGGCCGCCACCAGGAACATCGCCATCAGAACGAGAAAATGGATTTGATGATGTTCAAAATGCATTGTTTCGTTCCATCCAAAGTGCCAAATGATTTATTGTCTCTCCCTGGCCGGGGACAACCGTCCGCAGTGTCCTATCCCGAAACAATGGGCCCGTTTTTATAGTACAACAGCGAATTGGGAAGCACCGGGCATTCTTTAGCGATTTTTAAGGGAGCGATTCGGTTCTGCTCCCGGAGTTCGAACAGACGAGGAACCAGTCGGTCTCTAAGATCGGTGAGAGCCATCGGCGTGACGTAAATTTTGGTTCCCCCTTCAAAGCCTGCAGCAATGTTGATGCGCCATTTGATCAGGACATGCCATGGGATAGGAACAACGCTGTCCCGTGGCATGAAATACCACTCTTCGTTGCACGAGATATGAGATCCTGTTGCGGCGTGAATCGCGTGAATCACGTCACTCATGCCGCGCAGTTCCTCATCATCCTGGTCGGAAGGCTTACATTTGGGACTCTTTGAATATATTGCAATGGTGGGATGACGATGCCCCGGATCCACGAACGCGAGAGCATGGTCATTTTCGCACACCACATGATTGTTGTAACTGGCTCGATTGGCAGCGGCTTCGTTATAGATATTGGGATTTCGATACGCCAGGTCGATCTCTCGTTCCAGAGATACACCCCACTCATCCAGGGCTACCAACTGTTTGTGGAGGTGATCAAAGGATGCACCGGCTGGCTGCAACCAATTCTGGTAGATGGCTATATAGCGGACATAGCGGTTATTGTTATAGATATCCTCCATGGCTGCGATGGCCATTTTTAAATAATTATAGTGCTCCAAAAGAGAAAGAGTCCCCGATCCGGACAATTGATCTGTAAACGACGCACCCGCTGCATAATGACGTCTGGGGATAATCAATTCATGGCCGCCTCCGAAAAACGCGTCGGCCATCTGGATTTTTACATCCGTAGGTATTTCGGTGATGTCCTCTTCACTCAGTCCTCCATATCGAAGCTTGAGGTCGATGATGGCCAGGATGTGCTTTCGACCCGTTTCCGAGGAGAGATAGCGGCTTTTCCACTCTATGTTTTGATCGGATAAATTGTACTGGAAATTTTTCGTCCAATAGTTGATGGTTACGATTTCAAACAGATTCGGAATACGACGAAATTCTGCCGTTTGCGCAAAGATGGTTTCCGGTGAGAGCCGGTCCAAAAGCACCATTTGATCGCCATCAAATACCAGACGTGTTTTTTCCGGAGGCGTGTTCCAATAGTGCCCGGCGCAAAAGTTACAGGTCGTTTCATACTCGCTGTGATCGATCGGTTTCCGGTCTTTTTCTTTCCGCGTCAGGATGGGACGACTTCCCCGGCCCGGAATGTACCACACCTCTGTGCCTGTAAATGGATTGATCTGCTTTTCAGTGCCGTCGGGCATCACATGAATAATGTTTCTGTCATGTCGATTCATAAGCATTTCGGTTTTGAGATCCGGGATATCTGCTTCTTGACCGCCCGAGACCGCTCAATGGTTGTTGGTATCCTTAATTATCAATCAGTTTACAGAAATTCATGGCGAATTTCAAGGTCTATTTCCACAAGGTGTCTCCAGATGTTTCATCACCGGATGCAAAGACTCGGGGCAGCTTCCGGATGGCTCCTGATGAACCGTCATGCACACGCCCGAGGTTGTTCCGGTGGGACGCCACTCACAGGCTTTGCTTTGATAACCCAAACAGGTATAGAACCTTCCACTATATTTCCCTTGATTCTTGAACCAGAATTCTGTAATGTTTTTAACGAAAATTTTAGCGCGGAGATCCCATATGAAACGTATTGTGCTGGGAGGCATCTGTCTTTTTCTGCTGAGCTGTTTTTCAGAGTTGATCTTTGCTCAGACGGTGGTCGGGTTGGACAGTGTTCGTCTGACCCGGGTTGATGGTATCATCAACGAGGCGATCGACAAGGAGGACATACCCGGTGCGGTCCTGCTTGTGGCCCGTGAGGGGCGAATCGCGTATCTCAAGGCCTACGGGCAGTGCCAGCTGGAACCGGATCATCGGGCCATGCACGAGGATATGATGTTTGATATGGCATCGGTGACCAAACCGATTGCTACGGCCACCTCGATAATGATCCTTGCGGAGCGAGGACAGCTGCGCTTGACAGACCGCGTTTCTGATTATGTGCCTGGCTTTTCTCGTTATGTACAAACGGACAGTACCCTGGCTCCTGAAGCGCGTATCTGGCACCTTCTCACCCATACCTCCGGTCTTCTTCCGTATACCGACGCCGATGAAGCGGCCGATTCCCTGGGTCGTCCCGCAGACCGCAAAGCTCTCGTTTCCTACATCGGGCGCCTGCCCAAGCAGTCCGCTCCGGGCAAAGACTATCGCTACAGCTGTCTCGGCTACATCACGCTGGGATATATTGTTCAGGCTGTGACCGGCCAATCGCTCGATATCTTTTCCCGTCATGCCATCTTTGAGCCCCTTGGCATGACACATACACTCTTTACCCCCCCGGACTCGTTGCTGGACCGCTGTGTCCCCACCGAAGTGATTGATGGTGATCCGTTGATCGGTATTGTACATGATCCCCTGGCCCGCCTTCAGGGCGGCGTTTCGGGTAATGCCGGACTCTATTCAACGGCACATGATTTATTACGGTATGCCACCATGATGCTGAACGGAGGAGTGTATCAGGGCGTTCGACTTTTCAGTCCCGTGACCGTCGACAGGATGACCCGGATAACGGAAACACAGGCGGATGCTCATCGTGGCTATGGTTGGGTGGTTAAAAAAGGCCAATCCTGGGTCGGTGGTGATCTCTTTCCCGATGGTGGATTTGGACACACCGGATACACCGGGACCTCGATTTGGATCGATCCGTCCACTGAAACCGTAACCATTTTGTTAACCAACCGCGTTCATCCCGTGGATGATGGTTCGGTGAGTTGGTTGCGAAGCGCTGTGGCCAACATCGTGGCGAGTGCCATACTGGATCTCTAATCCCACCTGTCGGTGCAACCGGAATGTCTAACAGAGAGAGACTGTCATGAAAAAGCATGCAAAAGAGATATTGGTTGTGGGGGATCGGGTCCTGATTGTTCCGGATATCGGGGAAGAGCGAAGCAATGTCGGTCTCTATTTGCCCAAGTGGGCACTGGAAAAAGAATCTGTCCAGGGAGGACGTGTTGTTGATGTGGGATCCGGAACACCACTACCCTCTCCCGATGATATTGAACAGGAGCCCTGGAAGCCACGGGAAGAGCGGGAAGATAGTCAATCTCAGGTGCAAATCGGCGATTATGCTCTGTTCCTGAGAAAGACCGCGGTGGAAATCAATGTGGAGAGCGAAACATACCTCATCGTGCCCTTTCAGGCTCTGCTTGTTCTGATCCGGGATCTCACGGAGGACTGAAAATCGGAAAACAAGAGATACTTTGTCATCGCCATGGAGCACTCTGTTTTGTCTGTTCATTTTGAAATGAAAGGGAGTTGAATGACCCGTCTATGTTTGTGTTTGAATCAGGTCGCCTGGATCCGGCATCAAAATCAGCAAGCGGAACCCGATCCCGTCGCCTTTGCGGTGGCTGCCGAAATTGCCGGGGTGGATGGCATACTGGCCTACCTCCGTGATGATCGATCCGATATCACAGACCGGGATGTTCGGGTCCTGAAAGAAGTGGTGCAAACCCACCTGAATATCGCCATCCCACTCAATGACGAGATGGTGAAAAAGATGATCACCCTGCTTCCCGATATGGTCACTCTTTTACCCAGCACAAACTCTAAAAGCCCGGTGGCGGATGAGGCCCTTAATATCAGTGATAATTTTGAATATGTCGAGGATGTTATAGCGGCTCTTCACGCCAACAAAATTGTTGCCAGTGCTCTCATCCAGCCGGACATTCAACAGGTTCGAAGCGCGGCCCGCGTTGGGCTGGACTATGTCCAGTTTAATACTCTCCCCTTGTCAAAAATTGAAGATCTCGGTACTCTGAATGATCAGCTGGAACTGTTAAAATCCGTTGCATTGGCAAGTTACAAATTGGGGCTCGGAGTCTCTGCCGGCCGGGGTCTTTACTATCAAACGATCAGAGAACTGGCGGATATCTCTTTTATCGAAGAACTGAATATCGGACGGTCCATCATCGCTCGGTCTCTCACGGTCGGTGTGGAAAAGGCGATTGCTCAGCTAAAAGCCTTGCTATAGAGAACCAAATTTATCCAGCTGAATAGAATGTGGAAACGTTTGTTATAAATTGTACGATTTTTAAGGTTTTGCCATCTGGTCTTCGGTAAACAGACGCCACGGCAGGAGAGGAGTGTTTGCGTTATGCTTGAAAAGCTGTCCGCGATTTTTACAGAGTTTAATCTGATACAGGATGATGACCTCAGGCATCGGACTCTGGATTGCTGGATCGATGCCATGGAACAGGGGGGGTGGGAGGTCGATGATCTTGATGTGATTCCCTTTACCCTGTTAATCCCCAATTGTCCAACTAGTTTTCGTAAACATGTCCAGGCGGTCACTCAAACCGCAATCGCCTCTGCACGGGTGTTGACGCAGTTTTACAAGTCCGATTATCATATCGATATGGATGTGATCACCTGCGGTGGTCTTTTGCACGATATTGGAAAGCTTTTGGAATACAAACGCGAGGCAAGTACATTCATCAAGAGCCATCGGGGAAAGCTGTTGCGTCATCCCATCAGCGGTGCTGCTCTGGCGACGAAAAACGGCATTCCCGATCCTATCGTGCACGTCATCGCCACGCATTCCAAAGAAGGTGACCACGGATATCGATCTCCTGAAGCCATTATTGTTCATCATGCAGACTTTATGAATTTTGAACCCCTGAAGCTGTAACCCGGATACTGCCGCTGACCATGACCTGGCACGTCATCTGATCCCCTAAAACCCGGAGACAGAATGGATTTCCCTTCAGAACCCTTTCGGATTAAAGTGGTTGAGCCCATTCGTAAAACCACGCGTGAGCAACGTGACCAGTATATCCGCCAGGCAGGATATAATGTTTTCAACTTATCTGCTCCCACCATTTACATCGATCTTCTCACAGACAGCGGCACTTCAGCCATGAGTGACCGCCAGTGGGCGGGGATGATGATGGGAGACGAGTCCTATGCCGGCAGCCGAAATTTTACTCGTTTTGAGAGCGCGGTGAAAAACATTTTTGGGTTCAAGCATATCATCCCCACTCATCAGGGGCGTTCTGCAGAACATCTTTTATTCTCCTCTTTGCTCAAAAAGCGGGATGTGGTGATCAACAATATTCATTTTGATACCACCCGGGCCAATGTTCTCCACAATCAGGGCGTTCCGCTGGATCTGGTGATTCGAGAGGGGCTGGATCCTGTCAGTGACCACCCCTTCAAAGGAAACATGGATTTGGATCGTCTTGAGGCGGAGATCAAAGCGTGTGGTACGGATCGGATAGCGGTGATCATGATGACAGTGACCAATAACAGTGGTGGCGGTCAGCCGGTATCGATGCAGAATATCAAACGTGTCAGTGAAATCGCCCAGCGTCATGGAATCCCTTTTTTTCTGGATGCCTGTCGCTTTGCTGAAAACTGTTATTTCATCAAAGAGCGCGAAGCCGGGTACGAAAGGCGGACCATTCAGGATATTGCCCGGGAAATGTTTTCGTATGCGGACGGATGTACCATGAGCGCCAAAAAGGACGGTCTGGTTAATATCGGTGGATTTCTGGCGTTGAACGATGATGATCTGGCAGAAAAAGCCCGCAATCTTTTAATTCTGGTAGAAGGATTTCCCACCTATGGTGGACTGGCAGGTCGGGATCTGGAAGCGATTGCCATCGGACTGGAGGAGGTTCTGGATGAGGATTATCTTTCGTTTCGGATCGGCCAAGTGAGATATCTCGGACAATTGTTGACAGAAGTCAATGTGCCGATACTGACCCCGGTTGGAGGCCATGCCGTTTATCTCGATGCGAAATCCTTTCTTCCCCACATTCCCCAATCTCAATTTCCGGGTCAGGCTCTCGTTGTGGCACTCTACCGCGAAGCGGGCATCCGCGCTGTTGAGATTGGCAGTTTGATGTTTGGAGAAACCGATCCGGAAACGGGTGAGGAAACGTATCCCGAGCTGGAACTCGTACGTCTGGCCATTCCCAGACGTGTGTATACCTCCATGCACATCAAATATGTTGCTGAATCGATCATCGAGCTTTTCAACCACCGGGATCAACTGGCGGGGTTGCGAATCCTGTCTCAAGCGCCTTTGCTGCGTCATTTTACCGCACGTCTTGAGGAGGTGTCGTGATTCGGACTGTTATATTCGATTTTGATGGTGTGCTGGTGGATTCTGTCGAGTGCCATATCCAGGCCTGGAAAACCGTTGTTGATGATCTGGGTATTCAAGTCGATCCCCTTCAGGTTCGACTCAACGAAGGGGCGCCGGCCTATCAGATCATTCTGCGTCTGGCTGAAAAGAGTGGCGTTTCGCTGTCTGTGGAGCGGGCCAAAGAGCTCGCACGGGAGAAAAGTCGGGTGTTTCAGCAAAAGAATACAGCCACTTTGTTTCCGGATGTGGTGACAGTCCTCGACACCGTCTACGAACAAGGCTTGAGATGTGGACTGGTAACTGGAACCACTCCTGGTAATCTTTACACGGTCTTGCCAAAATCTATTCTCGACAGGTTCGAAGCTGTTGTCACGGAATCCGACACGCCCCGGGGCAAACCCGATCCGGATCCGTTTCTGGAAGGCGCCCGCCGACTGAACACGCCGAACAGCAAATGTATGGTGGTTGAAAATGCTCCTTTGGGAATTCAGGCGGCCAAGGCCGCCAATATGATGTGTGTGGCTTTAATGACGACCTTGCCGGCAATTTATCTCAAGGAAGCGGATGCGATCTTTGCGAGTCTCAAGGATTTTATGACATTTTTACAGGACCGGATGTCGGCGTAACCCGGTCACCTCATCCAAAAAAGGCTTGACAGTTGCGACTGGAATTGATACCTTTACCCAGATTTTTGGAGTCTGGCTTGTATTGTTTCATTTATCCGACCTTAGAAGACAGGAGAGCGCCCGGGCACGCTTGCTAGATAGATGGTGATTTTATCAGAGTAGACATAGGGTCATTTTTTGACCATGATATGCCCGGCCATACATGATTGTTTCCAAACCGAGTTTGAATTTTCTGGGCTCGGTTTTTTTATTTTTGGCCACAAATTTGATCAATCCACTGCT
This sequence comes from uncultured Cytophagia bacterium, assembly GCA_964413725.1. Taxonomy (GTDB): domain Bacteria; phylum Zhuqueibacterota; class Zhuqueibacteria; order Residuimicrobiales; family Oceaniaggregativiventaceae; genus CAYPUH01. Next base: position 6,355 of record CAYPUH010000052.1, on the reverse strand, counting down.
TTCTTGAACGTGATACCGTACTAACGGGTGTCCCAATATAGACGTTGATGAGGATAGAGGGAATGAAGGCTTTTGCTTATATATGTTTGCTGTTACTCGTATCGGGTTGTGCTGAACGCGAACTGCCGGTGACGATGAGTGAAAACGCCCCACCACAAATCGAGCCTTATGTATCTCCCAATGTCCTGACACCCGGGAGCACCCATGCTTTTGTCGCTCGTGTCACCGATCCCCAGGGTATCGACGATGTTTCCCGGGTTGAACTGTTGTTTCAATTTATTTCCTCCACGGCCCCTGATGACACCATTTCACTTTACGATGATGGGGGAGCGATACATCCCTCGGATGGTGATGTGGTTGCGTTTGACGGGTTTTTTTCGCAGAATGTGTTGTGGCAGCAGCCATCCCGGGATGTAACGTCCGTTGTGGTGTGGTTTCGCGCCGTGGATCAGGAGGGTCTTGAAGGGATCAGTGAACCCGATACCCTTTTTTCCCTTTCGATCAATCCACCGGTGCTGCATCAATTCGAGGCGCCGGATCGTCTCGTAAGCGGATTCGAAGGCCAGGTGCGATTTGTCGCGACGGTTTCCGACTCGAGTGGGCTCGAGGATATTGAAACCGTAGAGATGCTGGGCCTTCAGAACAATGCCACCCGGTTTTCCGTGCCTCTGTCGGATGACGGACGTGATGGCGATGAACAGGCCGGGGATGGTCGCTTTACATTTGCGGCCGAGCGATCGTTTGCCATCGGCAAGACAGGACACTATGATCTCTCTGTCTATGCAGTCGATCGAAGTGGCTCCAGCAGTGATACGCTCCATCACACGTTGCAAATCGAAAACGCCGCACCCCGAGTTCTGCAGGTCACCCGCCCGGACAGCATCCGGCGGCCAGAAGCGGATTCTATCATATATGTTCCGATATTTATTCAGGTTGAAGATGATCAGACGCTGGAGGACATCTCTCTGGTTCGCATGAAGTGGCAAAAGCCCGATGGCAGTTTCCCGTCATCCGGTCCCTATTCTGAATTGTTCGACAACGGCCGTGCCTTTCAATTCGAACATAATACCTATCTCGACGCCAGAGAGGTGGGCGATGCGTTTGATTTTGAAAAGTGGACGCAGGGCTATCGGGGCGATGAGGAGATGGGTGACGGGATCTATACCACTACCGGTGCCTTTGACGGCGATGATCTTCTCGGTGTCTATACCCTGACGTTTCAGGCTCGTGACTATACCGGACAATTCAGTAGTGAAATCGTTCGTACCATTACCCTGGTAGAAGAGTAGAGAATTATGTCGAAACCCATTTTTACCCTGTTTTTATTGTTTACCCTGTGTTCAGTCGGTTTTTCCGGTATTCCTCAAACAACATATCGTCTGGAAGCTGCGGAGAACACCGGACAAATTGCCGGGAATGGTATCACCGATATCAAGGCTTCGGACCGGGCTCTCTGGTTTGGAACCGGCAGTGGGCTGAGCCGGACCCTGAATCTGGGGCAATCGTTTCAGTCTTTTGGTTCGAGTGATGGACTGCCCCGAGGCAGTATTTCCGCCCTGTGGGTTCGGCACGACAGCTTGTGGGTGGCCGCCGCGTCCGATACTCTCACCGGCATCTCTGACAGTCCTTTGACCATGGGAACGGGATTGGCGTTCTCTACCGATCACGGTGACACATGGACGCGATTGCCCCAGCCGGGCGAAACACCCGTTCAGAATGTCACCTATGATCTCGCTGTGTTTCAGGGTACGGTGTGGATTACCAGTTTTGGCGGGGGGGTCCGAAGATCTGATGACTGGGGGGATACCTGGGATCTTGCTCCACCCGACACCTTTGTTTTCAACCCGGGACGAAATTTAAATCATCGCGGCTTTTCTGCAGAGGCCACCTCCGATGCCATTTGGATTGGAACTGCCGGTGGAATCAACAAATCCACGGATAATGGTAAAACCTGGACCAATTACAATCACACCAATCAACAGGACCCCATATCCGGGAATTTCGTGGTGGCGCTGGCACACCAGGACATATCCGACAAAACCGTCATCTGGGCGGCGACGTGGAAGGCAGAGGGTGAAAACGAATTTTATGCGATATCCCGGAGCGACAATGGGGGCGCCTCCTGGGAAACATTTCTGGAGGGTGAGAAAGCACACAATTTTGCTTTCGATCAAGAGACGGTGTATGTACCCACCGACAACGGGGTGTTTGTCTCTGAAGATCAGGGGGAAACGTGGTATGTGATTCGGGATATCACAGACAATGCCAGTGGGGATCGACTGTTAACCACCGAGATGTACTCGGCGTATGGACATTCGGATACTCTGTGGGTGGGATCTGCTGACGGGTTGGCTCGTACCGCTGATCATGGCTATAGCTGGAGAGTGTTTCGTGCTTTTCGTTCCACCGGACAGGAAGGAGAACCCAGGACCTATGCCTACCCCAATCCTTTTTCTCCCAATCGTCATAACATGATCGAAAATGATGGCCATGTGCGACTGCAGTTTAATACATTGACTCCGGCACATGTTTCCATCCATGTCTATGATTATGCCATGGATCTGGTCAAGACCGTTGAACCCGGCCGAGTCTATCAGGGACCCGGTGACTTTTCAGCCCTCTGGAATGGTCGCAACGAGTATGGTGATACCGTAGCAAACGGTGTATATTTTTATTCCGTTGATATAGAAAATGACGGTACCTATTGGGGTAAGATAATCGTGCTGAATTAGGTGGAAGGTGATGAAACGACTGTTGATGATTATGATCTGTTGTTCCCTGCAGGTCCCGTCGCTTTGGGCTGAACGGGGTGATGGTGGCTATGCAGGAGCATTTTTGCGACTCGGTATAGGCGCTCGTGCCCGTGCACTGGGGGACGCCCATAGCGCGATCCCTGAAGACGCGGTGGCTGGTGTATACAATCCAGCACTTTTACCCCACCTCGAATCGCGGTATCTGACATTCTCCACAGCCTTTATGTCTCTGGATCGGCATGTGGATTTTATCGGGTATGCTCAGTCGGTGCACCCGGGTTCGGAAGACGACAAAGCACCGTTAAAAGCCGGTTTTATGCTTGCCTGGATCAAAAGTGGTGTGGACGAGATCGATGGTCGTGATTTTAATGGTAAGGCTACGGGTGAATTGTCCAATTCAGAGCATGCGTTCTATCTTTCCTTTGCATTGAATCCTCATCCAAAACTGTCGCTCGGAGTGAGCGGCAAAGTTCTTTATAATCGGTTTCCCAATATGGACAGGGAAAACAATGCGGTTTCGGCCACAGGGTTTGGCATCGATGTCGGCGGGTATCTGACGCCGATATCAGGGCTTCATCTGGGACTTGTTTTGCGGGACAATTTGTCCAAATACGAATGGAATACCGATTCGGTTTATGAACGAGGCACCAGCACGGTGGATCATTTTCCTAAAGTGTTGCGCGCCGCCATCGCCTATCGTATTCCACAAAAGTGGTTGCTCATCACCGGCGAGATTGAAAACAGTGACGAACAGAATCCCAGGATTCATATCGGTTCAGAGCTCAGTCTTTCCGATGTGGGATGCCTGAGAATCGGATGGGATGACTCGTTTCCAACTTTTGGACTGGGTTTGGTGTTCTCCGTGCTGGGTCACAATGCCATGATCGATTATGCATATGCTGCCGTAGAGAATGCTCCGCGCGCCGATCACATATTCAGCTGGTCCCTTTTTTTGTGACGAAACCTTTTGAAAAACAGGAAAGAACGTTATGACAAAAAAAGTATTCATGATCCTGAGCTCCTTCCTTTTATTTTATATGTCTACCTCTCATGCCACCGGATTATCCGGCTTGTCTTTTTTAAAAATCGGTGCGGGTGCGCGCGCGACCGGGATGGGAGAGGCCACCGTCGCTCTGGCTCCGGATGCTTCCATGCTGTTTTGGAATCCGGGAACACTACCTCTGTTGCAAGACAGACAAGCTCATCTGACTTACAATCAGTGGATACAAGACGTCGATAATCATATTATGGCGGCTGTGTTTCCCAGTGAATGGGGTACCTTTGGGGTGGGCATCATTCATACTCAGGTGACCGATTTGGAGCATCGACACACCGCTACAGAGGATCCTCTGGGCACATTTTCTGCACATGATTTTACCCTGGGGGTATCCTATGGACGCTCTGTTGCTCGGAACCTCTCGGTGGGTGTCTATGTCAAGTATCTTTATGAAAAGATATACCTTGAAACAGCCCATGGAGTGGCGCTGGATGTCGGGTTGTGTTACCAGCTGGGGATAAAGGGATTGACGTTTGGTGCCTCCTTTCAGAATGTCGGATTTTTATCCAAGCTCAAGGATGAAAATATCTCGTTGCCGGAAACGATGCGGGCTGGATTCGGGTATGCGATTCCGATGGAATGGCTTGATGGTGAGTTGACCACAGCTATCGATATGGTCAGTGTCCTGGGAGAAAGCTCGCATCTGAATATGGGAGCCGATCTTCGCATTTTTTCCCTGTTGGCCTTTCGGGCCGGATATCAGACCGGTTATGAGGAGAGGAATATCACCGCCGGATTTGGCCTGTTGTTCGGGTCGTTTGTGTTTGATTATTCATATGTGCCGTTTCGCTCCGATATCGGTCAATCCCAGCGTTTTTCCGTTTCCTTTTTATTTTGAGGTGGTTCAATCGAGAACCATCCTGTCGAGATATTGTGTTTCGGTGCCAACAAGAGGCCGGGTGGGGGAGAACGGCTGATCTCTGTTGGGTTAAAGTCTGGTGACTAACAACGCGAGGTGTTCTCATGGCCAAGTACAAAATCGCCTGGTTACCCGGAGATGGTGTCGGTAAGGATGTAATGGAAGCTGCGCGACGCGTTCTGGACCAATTGGAATTGGATGCAGAGTATATCCACGGAGATATTGGCTGGGAGTTCTGGTGTCAGGAAGGGGATCCCCTACCGCCCCGCACCATCAATCTTTTGCGATCGACCGACTGTTGTTTGTTTGGTGCCATCACCTCAAAACCGAAGCAAGAGGCGGAAAAAGAACTCTCTTCCGAATGCCGAAACAAGGGATATGAATACTATAGTCCCATCGTACGGTTGCGTCAGGAGTTTGATTTGTCCACGAATTTGAGACCCTGTCGCGCCTATCCGGGGAATCCGTTGAATTACAGAGACGATATCGATCTTGTCGTATTTCGTGAAAACACAGAGGACCTGTATGCCGGAGTGGAATTTCATCCCGTTCCCGAGAACTTGCGCACCCTTTTGAACACCGTACACCCCAAAATGCAACGGTTTGATGGAACGAGCAATGAAGACATGGCGATCACACTCCGCATCAATACCCGTCGGGCTTGCAGAAAGATCGTGACCGATGCCTTTGATTATGCTCAACAGCACGGATATCATTCTGTTACAGTTGTGGAAAAACCCAATGTCCTTCGCGAGACCAGTGGGCTCATGATCCGAACGGCCCGAGACGTGGCCCGGAATTATCCCGATATAGACCTTTGGGAGACCAATATCGATGCCATGGCTATGTGGCTCGTCAAAAACCCGCAAAAGTACGGTGTGATCGCCACAAGCAATTTGTTTGGAGACATTGTATCCGATCTGTGCGCACAGCTGGTAGGCGGGTTGGGATTTGGTGCCAGTGGCAACATCGGAGCGGATTATGCTGTCTTTGAACCCACGCATGGCTCTGCTCCCAAATATGCCGGACAATACAAAGTCAATCCCATGGCCATGTTTCTGACCACCAAACTGATGCTGGACTATCTAGGGGAGACGGATCTGGCACAGCGACTGGAAACCGCTATCGCCACGGTGATACGTGAAGGCAATGTCCGCACGTATGATATGGGAGGGGGTTCCACGACACTGCAGGTCGCTGATAAAGTGGCCCGGCTTGTCTGACGTTGCCGGTGGTGTTTTTAACAGGAGAGTGTTTTGAAGCGAGTCAATCTGATATTGGGATTGCATAACCATCAGCCGGTGGGCAATTTTGATTTTGTTTTTGAAGATGCGTATCGAAAAGCCTATCTGCCATTTTTGCAGGTGTTGGATCGCCATCCCCGTATCAAAGCCACCCAGCATTATAGTGGCATTCTTTTCGAATGGATATTGAATACACACCCGGAATTTGTGGAGCGTCTGCGGGCTATGGTGGAACGCGGACAGCTGGAGATGATGACCGGTGGATATTTTGAACCGATTTTGATCACCATTCCGGATGCTGACAAGGTGGGTCAGATAAACAAACTGAGTCGTTTCGTTCAGACGATTACCGGATATCGTGCCCGTGGGGCCTGGCTGGCAGAACGTGTCTGGGAACCCACACTGCCTGCCCCCCTCAGTGAGGCTTCTGTCGAGTATGCCG
>CAYPUH010000051.1:15153-18427 GCA_964413725.1 uncultured Cytophagia bacterium | reverse complement strand
CCATAATCCACAACAGCAGGATGATGACACCGACCATCACCCAGCTGCCGCCAAATCCAAGAAGATCGATCTTTGTGGGCTTGAGAATTTCCCAGTTGCTGGTTTCTTTAAAGAGTTTTTGCTTGTCATACACTTCCGGATGCGCTGCAGAGTAGGCGATGGCTTTTTCTTCCTCCTCGGGCGTCGGCTGTACCGGGGTATGCAATTTTCCATAAAAATAATCCAGTCGCTTTTTGTCCACCGGTTTTGTGATAAACGAAATGACAAAGAGCAACAGAAATGGAAAGAGGGCGTCAAAGAAGAATCTCAGGGCAACAAGTTGCGATTTTTTAAAGGTGGTGAAATCGATTCCAAACCAGCTCATCACCCACAACTCGGCCTCAAATCGGCCGATACCGATCATGGGAGAGTTGGGATTATCGGGATCCTGACGTGCAACCTTTTCATAAAAGACACCTCTGGGCTCGATACGGATCGATTTTTCCACGGGATCTCCGATTTCTGCTGCCAGTCCCCGTTCGACATCATCCGTGGTGGCAGGTGTTGTGAACACCGTCGTATATGCTTCCGTCTTTTGCAGAAAATCCGGATTGGTACGAGCCCAGTCCAGACCCTGAAAGACATTGGGAATGATGGCAAAGATCAAAAAGCAGATGACCACTTCTGTGATCACTGCCGAGCGGGTCAGACGTCTCCAGATAAAGCCCAACCAGATGGGTGCACCGAAAATGGCGGGTATGGAAATAAAATATTTATACAATTCCAGCAAATTGTCGATATAAAGAGCCGCAGCGATTCCGCCCAACAGGGTGACCGCGATGGCGATACGTCCGATAAAGATATAGTGTTTTTCACTTTTATCGGGCAAAATAGGTTGATAGAGATTGCGGATAAAAAGGGCCGAGTTGGATACAGAGCCGGCATCCAGGGTCGACATGTTGGCGGCGAGAATACCCACCAGCATCAATCCGATGGCACCGGGTACAAGAAGGTCCCGTGTCATATAGCCCCAGACGAGATCCGGATCATGAAGCTGGCCGGCATAGAGACCGATGGCGATGAGTCCGGCCAGGACCCAGAACAGCATCAGAAAGCGTTTAAAAAACATACCGCCGATCATTCCGATACGTGCCGTCATTTCGTTGGTCGCAGAGCCGGCAGTTTGCATCATCGGCGCACTGGCAATGATAGAAACCAGGTTGGCAAGCGCCATACCGATGATGGTATACCAGGCATACTCACTGAGCGATACCGACCCGAACAACTCGAACATAAAGTCCGGCACCGAGGCGTGAAGCCCCGAAAACCCTCCAATTTTTGAAAGTCCAATTGGAATCAGGATCAGTGAAAACGTGATGATGAGAAATCCCTGTATCGAGTCGGTAATAGCCGCGGCGCGGAATCCTCCCAACATCACATAGATCGCGACAATGATACCATATACCAGATAAAAGGCCAAAGGATGGGTGTAGGAGAAAAACGAATGCAGTTCGCCTTTGAGGTTCTTTTGATGCAGTTCGGTATATCGCAATTGTTCCCAGGGAGTCAAGCCGTCGGGTTTGAAATCCTTGAGTTCCTGATATTCACGAAATTCCTCAATACTGACCCGTTCTTCGGCTGTCAATACTTCCATGGGCTTGGGAGTGAGAGCCATCATGGTTTTGGCAGCGACCATATACCCGACACCACCTCCAACAAAGGCCATGATCAACGTGAATACCGCATAACTTCCGCCAAGGAACAAACTGTTGAATCGTTCAGTGAAATAATCACCGACGGTTGTCAGTCGAACACGGCGATAAAACAGTGTTGTAAACCAATAAAATGGAGTAATAAACAAAACCAAAAACTGGATCCACATGCCACCGACACCTTGCCGGTAGGTCTCGCGGGAGACCGCGACGGCTTGATCGGCATTGGTGGAAGCTCCGAAATTCAGAAAAAATTGATAAAACTTTCCCAGGGTGCGGCCAGCCAGAAAAAAATCACTTGTATCTTTGGTTTTTTCACCTGCTTTTTTCCCTAACCAGAGAATGATTCCGACGTAGAGCAAGACTACGATCAAATCAAGGATGTGTAGACCGAAGACGTGCATTACCTCCTCCTGTTTTTTCTTAAAACTGTCAGTCCGGACGGATCAGTGGGGTGGAAAACAATGATGTGTAACGTCATTGTCCCGAGTTGAGGTTGATCTACCGGTCGGGTACCGGATTTGAACCGGTTTAAATCTGAATGTGTGCTACAGATCTGATTACGGTCATCCGGTGTTCATCAGACCGTTGCGGGCCATGAATACAACTATGTGATGATCAACTTTATAATCTTTGCATGTTAATAAATTTTTTACATAAAGTCAATTTTTTTGATACACTTTGTTAAAGAATTGACAACCCAGTTGACATATTGCCTTGAATTGATTATCTTAAAAGCCGCATTCCTTGCGTTTTAACCCAATGGTGTGGTCTCTTTTGCGACCATTGAACCGTGTCAATTTATATTTTATCATTCTTTTCCACAATAGATTTTTGCAACCCAAAAATGATAACCACAGAGCTCACAGAGAACCACAGAGGAAAAAGAGAGAAAGATAAAGGGTATGGATGGTTTGAAACGGTTAAAATCATTCTCCAAGAATAACTTGTTAAGACAATTAAAATCAATGAAATGAACTGATTTAACAGCAACGTTTTTGCAACGAAACAAATCCTGTTGCAATAACGCTTTTGGAATTGAATTTTCTCTGTGTTCTCATTTTTTCTCTGATTAACTCTGTGTTATTGTTTTTGTCGACCCGTATTGATAGATTGGCTCAAAAAAGGGTTAAATGCCATATTTTCAATTTATAAAAATGATGATTTTGATTGTTTTGGACAGTAGTGATAAATTAAATATATTCAAATGATTAAAGCGACGATTCTGAGTATTGGGGACAGCAGTGAAACATTTTGATTTTTATCAGCTTTCATAAAGACAACATATACACTCTACCAAAAGGACGATTAAATGCCTGATTTGACCTACGTAAACACAGGAAAACCGGAATTCGATTCTTTTTACCCCCGTATCCAGTCTTTTTTGAAACAGGATTATATGGATATTGTGATCGATGCCCAGAACATCCGTGGTTATCGGTCGCCGGATGCCAGATCGATCTGGATTCGGGATCACAGTGATATTATGCGGGGGTTCAAATACTATGAAACCGATGTCAAATCCACAGTCGAGCATTTTGCCGACACTCAGGCCCGCAATGGCAGAATATTTGATTATTTTA
>CAYPUH010000051.1:0-15143 GCA_964413725.1 uncultured Cytophagia bacterium | reverse complement strand
AAGCTACCCTGTGAACGGGAAAACTGGACCAAATACGTACGTGTCCCCGTTGAGGCGGATGTGGAATATCGTTTTGTAAAAGCTGCGTTTCTGGCCTGGCAGGTGACCGGCGATGATCACTGGATACGGCAGTTGCTGCCAAATCTCGAAGAGGCGATGAGTTATATTCTTACGCATCCCTGGCGGTGGGACGAGACGCACCAGCTTGTCAAACGTCCCTATACCATCGATTCCTGGGACTTTGCCTATACTGCCGGCACACATGACTGGCTTCAATTCCAGATCGATGAGAACACGATCTGGGGAATCATGCACGGGGACAACAGTGGATACTATCAGGCCTTTAAGCAGCTCGCGCTTCTTTATTCGCATTTCAATCAGGATGACAAGGCTGGTATCTGGAATGACAGGGCGGAAACGCTCAAACGCAATATGAATGCCGTGTGCTGGAATGGGGAATTTTATACTCATTTTGTTAAATTGAATCCCGCGGATATACCGGGTGTCGATGAATCGAGACAGCTGAGTTTCAGCAATCCCATCAACATCAATCGAAATGTGACCACCCACGACATGGCGGTTTCTATTCTCCGACAATACCTGCAGCGCCGTCAAGAGACCCAGGCGTTTGCAGAGTGGTTTTCTATAGATCCGGCATTTCCCGAAGGTATTTTTGGGGATGATCTTCTCAAAACGGGCGCTTATTGTAATGGCGGTATTATGCCGATGGTAGGAGGGGAGCTGGCGAGAGCTTATTTCCACCATGGATTTGAGGCCGAAGGCGTGGCGACTCTCAAACGATATTATGATTTGATGTCTGCGAATAACGAGACCTATTTGTGGTATTTCCCGGATGGAACCGCATCGAGCGAAGAAACCAGCACCAGTCCGGACGCCACACCCACCGATGGCTGGGGAGCAAGCTCCATGCTGTACGGGTTCATAGAAGGACTGGTTGGGATAGAAGATCGTTACAAATTGTTCGAAAAATCTCGAATTATGCCCCGATGGCTCTCTGCCGGAATCGATCATGCTGACGTTCGGACCGGCTATGAAGCCTCTGGACGATCCATAGGCTATGAATACTCTTATTCGGATAAAGGGATCTCACTGGAACTCGAATGCGAAAAAACCGAGGCTCAGGTTCATTTGATGATCCCCGCGGATGCCACGGTTAAAAATGTAAGGATTCAGGATAAACATGTCGACTTTACAGAGTCCACGCTCGAAAAGAGTCAATATGTCGATTTTGATCTCAAGGTCACGCAAGGGGCCCGGATCCAGATCGATTTCAAATAGATCACCTCGAAAACAGAACTGAATGATCAAAAAATACTGGAGATGAACCGTATGCGACGTCGCGAGTTTTTCAGAAATTTAGCTGCTGCCGGCACCGGTCTGGCAGCACTAAAATCTACTTTTTCTTATGGAAAAACCATGCCGGATGAGCTGGCTGCTTTTCAGCCGGACAACACACGTTTTTGGAAGTTAATCCGTGAACAGTTTTCACTGCCGGATGATTACGCCTATTTTAATACCGGTGGTCTGGGTGCGTCTCCCTATGTGGTACTGGAAGAGACTCAAAAACGCATGTCGGAACTGGAGGTATATCCACGTCCGGGATATGATCATGATATGTGGGCAGAGACCAAATCCCGGTGTGCCGGTTTGTTGGGATGTAAACCCGAAGAAGTGGGCATGAACAGCAGTACCACTGAGGGCAATGACATCATCGTCAATGGTCTTCCGCTCAAAAAAGGGGATGAAGTTATTACCAGCACACATGAACACGCCGGTCTGAATATCCCTCTGCTCAATCGTATGCAACGGGATGGTATCGTACTCAAGACGTTTGAACCCGATATGAAAAACGGATTGGGAAATTTAAACCGGATCGATGCGCTGCGAACACGAAAAACCCGGTTGATTTTTGTCAGTCATATCACCTGCACCACCGGCCAGCGCTTCCCCGAAAGAGAAATTGCCCGATATGCAAAAGACCACGGCATCTGGTGTGCGTTTGACGGTGCCCAGGTGGCGGGCAATATGCCTATTGATGTCAAGGAATATGACTGCGATTTTTATGCCACCGGTGGTCACAAATGGGTGCTGGGCCCGAAACGAACCGGTTTTGTCTATGTCAGAGAATCGTTGTTGGATACGTTGCGTCCCATTACCGTCGGGGCCTATTCAGATGCCGGTCACGATATTGTTAAAAAAACACTAAAACTCAATCCCACCGCGCAACGGTATGAATATGCCACTCAAAATGGTGCATTGTTTTATGGCCTAGGTGTGGCCATCGACTTTCTGCATCAAATCGGTTTGCACACCATCTGGAAGCATAACAAAACCATGGCTGAGCGACTCTACCATGAACTGCAAAAACATCCCAGGATCGAAATGTTGTCACCCGAACAGGAAGAGTATCGTACCTCTTTGATTACATTCAAGGTCAAGGGAAAGAATTATCGGGATGTTGCCGGATATCTGACCGGTGAAAAAAGACTTCGAGTCCGCGTGGTACCCGAAGCCGGCCTGGAAGGAATCCGTGTCTCTTGTCACCTGTACAATACCGATGAAGAGTTGGATCGTCTGATTCGGGAAATCAAAACAGCAGCGGAACAGGTGTAACATGATTTCAGCTGTGATGATATTCTATAGACTCTGGTCTGAAGGAAAGGATTTAATATGACATTTTCCGAGCTTTTGAATACAACATCCGAACTGAGATACCGCGAATCGGCCAAACCTGTGGTTAAAACCACAGCGGAGGAGTTGGCGCAACAGTTTTCAATTCCGGCAAAGGCTGTCAATCGTTCCCGTCTTCAATCCGAAACAGGCATTCTCTACATCGGACTGAGCGGTGATTTCGATTCCGTACGTTCGCCAAAAGCCGATTCGATCTGGATCAAGCTCGATCAACAGGGTGGAGGCGTTATTCTGGTCAACAGGCCCTATCATCTTTATGGATTTATACAGCAGTGGATACAGCCGCAAAATCAGGTAGACGTCCAGCCGTTCTTTGATGGTGGCATGGTCAAGCCGGCCTTTGCTTGGCAGCGCCTGTCCTATGATTATTTTCTCGGCCACGAGGGACGCATTTTGCGCCATCTGGACAAGGAAGCCTATATCCGGAAAGCAGCTGAATTGGGCTTTACACACGTCGACGTCAATGGCTTGGCCTATCCCATGTCGCTTGAAACCGGTCCCAAGGGTGAAATTCTGCATATGTTTTATACCTACTGTGCCGCCCTGGACCAGTTCGTCTATACTTCTCTGAATAAAGGCATTTACCCTCCTTTTTATCTGGCCGCAAACTTGCGCAATTTAAAGGAAAACAGTGCATTGGCTTCAAAGTATGGTCTGGTACCCGGCTTTACCAGTTTTGAACCGCGTTCGGTCCCGGAAGCGTTTTTTCAGCGCTATCCCATGTTGCGAGGGGCTCGCGTGGATCACCCATTTCGGAGTTTCAAACCCCGGTACAATATGACCACCACACATCCGCGTGTATTGCAGCATTATAGGGAAATGATGGAATCGCTCTTGCAAAACGTGCCGGAACTGGGTTTCCTCTCGATCTGGACCAATGACAGTGGTGCCGGGATGGAACACACAAAGTCCCTCTATGTGGGGCGCAATGGCGGTGCATATATGATACGAGAGTGGAACGATGATGATTCCATCGCCCAATTGGCGGCCGAAAATGCCGTCCGCTTTTATCGCGTCCTGCGAGATGCTGCTGCCAAGATCAATCCCGACTTTAGGGTGATGACACGTATGGAACCCTTTTACGGTGAACATGACTATGTCTGGGAAAAACTGGGAGACCAGGTGGACGTAGAAACCACGTCCCTGGTTGCCAAAGGCTGGGCCATGCCCTATCACCACTCGAAATATAGCGACGTCAAGGATATCAGTGGCGGATCTGTCTATCAGGATCAATTTGATCCGGATGAAGTTGTCAAAATAAATGAATTGCGAGAGCGGAATGCATTGAGTCACTTTTATTTTACCGCCGGCCCCCACTATGTTTTCGAACCTCTGATGGGAACACCCTATCCCAAGCTTACCCACAAACGATTGAAATTGTTACACGACAATACTGTCGATTGTCTCGCCCACATGGGTGGGACCTGGCCTCCAGAACATGTACCCTATAATATCAATCACGAGGTCGTCGCAGCGTTTCAGTTCAATCCTCAACTCGATGTGGATGCGTTCGTCAAACAAAAAGCGGCAGAGTGGGCAGGGCCCGAACATGCCGATACACTGTTAACAGCATGGGATGAGGCTGAAGAGGCCATCCATTCCTTCCCGGGCGTGACAACGCTTTATAATTGCTTCGGATTTACCTGGTACCGCTTATGGTTGCGCCCCTTTGTTCCCAATATCGAGGCAATTCCAGAGACCGAACGTGCCTATTATCAGGATTATATGTGTACCACACATCACAATCCAAACAATGTCGATCTCGCCCGCGATGTGTTGTTTCAGTTGACCACCCCGGATAAAAGTCAAACAGCCATGGAGAGAATGGACCAAAACGTCTTTCCACCCTTGGATCGAGCGATCGAAAAACTCGAAAATGCATTAAAGCAAAACGACAATACCACACTTTATGACCAGCTCATTCGTCTGCGTGCATTGAGATGTCTGTTCAGAACCCATCGGAACGTCGCGGCATGGGTGGTGGGTGTGCATGGATACCAACAGACAGAAAAATCGTCTGAGAAACAAGCCTATCGTGACCTGTTGAAATCCATGATGCAATCCGAAATCGAGAATACCCGGGAACTGAAAGATCTGTGGAACTCGGATATTGAATTTATGATGATCACCGACAAGGGAGAAACACCTCTGCTTTACGGTGATAACACCGGTGATCTGTTCGATACCCGGATTCGATTGATGCAGGAACATATGAATGATGAACCTTTTGTCGACGAAACCTATATCATTCGTCGATCCGGAGAACTGATCGATTGATGGCTTGGGTAGTCGATATCCGAATCTGCCAACTCATTTTGCCCGAATCCGCAACTGGGCGGGCCATGCCGCTAAGAATAGCGATCAGACGTAAATTAACCAGGAAAGGCTGTTGGTATGATAGAACTGGCCATTGTGACGGATGAGATCGCTCTGGATCTTGAAGAGTCGATACGACATGGACTTGAATTCGGAATCAAAAAATACGAGATCAGGTGTATCAAAAGTTATGAAAAACGCATTCCGTTTATAGACCCTGAGGATCTGAATCGCGTGCGGGAACTCGTCGATGAGGGAAGCATTGAAATCACCGCCCTGTCACCTGGAACATTCAAGATCAATCCGTCTGACACAACCCGGCTTCAGGCAGAGGTTGAGAAAACGCTTCCCAAAACCTTTGAACTGGCCACGGAATTGGGTGCAGAGAAGGTGATTACCTTTGCATTTATGCGGGACGGAACAGATGAAAATACCGTCGTCCGTTTGTTGAAACAGGCCGGGAAGATGGCTGCAGAACATGGAGTATTGCTGGCGGTGGAGAATGAACCCGGCTCGTACTGTGATACAGGTGAAAATACTGCACGGGTGATTCAGGCGGTCAATCATGAATCGGTCGGTGTCAACTGGGATCCGGGTAATGCACTCTCTTCCGGAGATGTGGCCTATCCCATTGGATATGAAGCCATTAAACCCGATTTAATGAATCTACATATCAAGGATACGATTCCCGTACCACCGGACAAATGGGAAAATCGTCTGATCAATGACGGTGGAGTCAATTGGCTGGGTCAGCTCAAGGCTGTACTCGATGATGGTATTCTTTCCTATCTCACGCTCGAAACACACGTTTTTCCATTGCTCGAATCCACACGCGAAGATTTACGACGATTGAAAATAGTGTTCGAGGCCATCGAAAAACTCGACGCCTAGCCAGCGGGTCCGTTCAATAGAATTTTCGTGCATCAAATGTGAATCGAAAGGATGAACCAGATGAATATGACTCCTACAGCACGGTTCAATGCGACCTTGAAAGGTGAATCTGTGGATCGTCTTCCTGTGTTTGAATGGGCGCCTTGGTGGGATGAAACCCTGAACCGCTGGTATCAGGAGGGATTACCGACTGAATTGACATCGGATGCTGAGGTGCAGGATTATTTTGGACTGGATCCGATTCGACAGTGCTGGGTATGGCCCTACAAGCCCGACGCGCCTGAACCTGAAAAGCACTGCCCGGGGTTTGTCTCGGATCGCAAGGGGTACCATGAATTTCGGGACACATATCTTTTTCCCGATCCACCTTTTGATCCAGAATCTGTTGCTGGCTGGAAATCTCTACACGATCGCGGGGAGATTATTGTCTGGTTTACGCTGCACGGATTTTACTGGTTTCCACGAGAAATACTGGGTGTAGAGCGCCATATCTATGCGTATTACGATCAGGCCGACTTGTTGCATGAAATTACCGATGACCTGCTAGAATTCAATCTCAAATCTCTAGAGTCTTTTAACACGTTGTGTGACGCCGATTTTGTCACCATAGCGGAGGACATGTCCTATCGGGGCGGCCCGATGATTTCTGAAAAATTGTTTCACGAGTTTCTCACCCCATCCTATCAGATCATTTTGCCCAGACTTAAAGAATCCGGTATGACCACAGTGATGGATTCGGACGGCCAGATTATGCCGGCCATCCCCTGGATAATTGAGGCTGGTTTTGAGGGCACTCTACCTTTGGAACGTCAGGCCGGAGTGGATCTGCGCGAGATTCGACAACAGTATCCGGATTTCAAGTTAATTGGTGGATTTGACAAGATGACCATGAGCCAGGGTGAAGACGCCATGCGTACGGAATTTCAGGAGCTGTTGCCGGTTATGGCAGATGGCGGATACGTACCGGGTGTCGATCACCAGACTCCACCTCAAGTATCACTTGAGAATTACCAGCTCTATTTAAAATTGCTTCGTGAATACGCGGAAAAAGCCGTGCAAGATTTGGGAGAAAAGTAGACGGTGTATACTCTTATAGATTTGAGATGGTTTGAGAACCAAGCTAAAAGAATACTTGAAAAACTATTAAATACATTACCCCGCACCGATGGGTTTTTTCATTCCTATTTCGATGCCCGATGGAATCCCATCAAAACATACGACACCACGCTGGTCACCCAGGGCCGAATGTTGTACAATATGGCCACCGGATATCGATTGACGTCCAATACCGATTACCTGATCGTTTTGGAAAAAGGGGCAGATTTTCTGCTGGATACATTTTACGATTCCACCTACAAGGGATTTTATCACAGTTGTGATCACCACGGCAGGGTTTTGGATGACAGAAAATTGAGTTATGGCCACTCTTTTGCCATTTTTGGACTCGTTCATGCCTTTCGTATGACCGGAATCTCGCGTTATCGTGATGTGGCTGTGGAGACATTCGAATTGATGCGATCCAGAATGACCGACTCTTACGGTGGACTCTATTATGGTTTTACCCGGCGATTTGAGCCTCTCGATGAAATGAAATCGCAAAATCCCATCATGCATTTTTTTGAAGCGGCGATGGAATTGGCCAGCCTGGATAGCTGTTTGAATTATCAAAAGGATGTTATTGAAATCGCTGACTTTGTTCTCGATCGTCTGGTCCGTCCCTCGAGTCGACTGCTGCCTGAAGTGTATACCGATGATTGGTCTGAAGCGAATTCTGAAGATGGTGGACGCATCGATGTGGGACATGCGTTTGAATGGGCCTTTCTTCTGGCTCATGCACAAGAGCAGGGATATCCTCAACGATATCTCTCCTATGCAAAGTCGTTTTTGGATAATGCTTTGGAGATGGGATGGGATCGAAAAGAGGGGGGTATCTTTTCTCCCGCCTCTTCCGATACGCTGCGTGTAAAATCCCGCAAAAATTGGTGGGAGCAATGTGAGGCGATTCGGGCTTTACTTCATTTCGTTTTCAAACGGGGAGAATCCGGGTATACCAAAGCTCTCGAACACTGTACGGATTTTGTACAACGGTCATTTGTCGATCCCGATCAGCCGGGATGGTTTTCCGTGATCGACTCGCCCGCTGCCATGCGGCAGCAGGAAAAAATACTGCCGGGCAAGGTCTACTATCATATCATAGGCATGTGCGTGGAAGGCATTGAATGTCTTCAAATCCAGATTCAACCCCATAACGGTCAATAATTCGTCTTTTGCGCCAATGCCAACGGTACATAAAAGGGAAGGAGTCAGAGGTGTGGCTATGAAAACATCCTATGAAACCCTTCAGATAGATTATCGTAATGATATCGCCATCGTACAGGTTGCAGAAAGACGAATTTTTCTGACCATAACCGAAACCTTTAGAAAAGAGATGGTGACATTTCTAGAATCCGCTCCAGATAAAGTCATTATCGACCTGCACAATGTGAATGTCATGAACAGCTCCGGACTCGGTGTGTTGATCCTGACACGGGATCGTATGAAAAAGCGGGAGGGGAGTTTGGTGGTGTGCGGATTACAGCCTTTGATGCGGGAAATATTTTCCAGAATGCATCTGGACTCGTTTTTTACGATCCTGCCTGATACAGAAACCGCCCGCGAACAACTACAAGCGGTTTGACATCAGCCATCATGCAAACAGAATCCTTATATAAAAACCTGTAGATAAACGCACTGGCAATGTTAAGAACCCTACAGGACACAGTGGGCACCGCCTGTATATTTCTTACGTCCTCAACATGCTCACGAAAAGCATGGAGGCCTGTAATACGTACACAGAGCATAGTTCCCAATTTGTAAGTGTTGGTTCTTTTATTACCATGCGTCACCTACAGGTCACGATCGTTATCTACAGCTAATGTGTCAAAATTATCCCTAAATGTCAAGCGAAAACATTCCCGGTTGAATACCGACCACCGCAGGAGTGCTGTTCCCTGTTTCGAACAAAGGTACCATATCATATCTGCCGTCCGATTTTTAATCGTTTAACAACTGCTAAAAAAGCAATTGCTTTTAGCGTTGCCGTTCTTTAATTTGAAATGAGATAGGGTGCCCAAATCTCGTGTCAGGGTATCATGGTTTCGGGGCTGTTCTCGACACCCTTAAACTGTTTGTGGTGTTTTCATTTAATCGTGATGGGATTGACATCCATGCACACGATAAAAAGCGTATTGACACTGTGTTTTGTTATTTGGGGTTTTGGGACGTCAATGGAGGGAATCGCCCAAACGGAGCAAAAGATCCTAAAGATTGTTTTGGATGGGGATATCAATCCGATCGCTGCAGAATATATCGAGAAACATATTGATCGCGCTGTAGAGGAGAGATATGAATGCCTGTTGATCCAGATGGATACACCCGGAGGATTGCTGGAATCAACCAAGAGTATCGTTAAAGCGCTTTTTGCCTCTCCGATCCCTGTCGTCATGTATGTGGCGCCCAGTGGCTCGGGCGCGGTGTCGGCCGGTGTGTTTATTACCATGGCCTGCCATATCGCCGTCATGGCAGAGGGCACCAATATCGGGGCGGCTCATCCTGTGGGAATTGGTGGACAGGGCCAGACAGATTCTACCCAGGTGATGGGAGAAAAGGTCACCAACTGGGCATCGGCCTGGATTCGTGGCATCGCTGAAAAACGTGGCCGCAATGCAGACTGGGCTGAACAGGCCGTCAGACGCAGTGTATCCATCAATGAAGATGAAGCCCTGCAGATCAATGTCATCGACTATGTTTGTACCACGCAAGAGCAATTACTCGCCGCCATTCATGGTGACACCGTAAACATTGGAGAAGATCAACTCAAAGTTCTCTATACAAAGAACGCTACGGTCGATGTCTCATTGATGAATTGGCGAGACAAGATACTGTATAAACTTTCCAATCCGACCATAGCCTATATTTTACTAATGCTGGGTATATATGGACTCTTTTTCGAACTGCAAAATCCCGGAGCCATGATTCCGGGAATCGTCGGGGCTATCTTTTTGATATTGGCCTTTTTCGCACTGCAAACGCTGCCGGTACGGACAGCCGGCTTAATGCTATTGGGGCTAGCACTGGTCTTGTTTATTCTGGAAATCAAAGTCACCAGCTTTGGTATTTTGACAATAGGAGGCGTCGTGGCCATGTTTCTGGGAGCATTGATGCTGTTCGATCAAACGCCTGGATTTTCCGTGGGAGTAGACTGGAAAGTGGCTTTGACCATTGCGATCGCCACAGGTGTGTTTTTTGTCTTTGCTCTGGGGATGGCCGTCAAAGCCAGACTGACACAGCCAACAACGGGTCGTGAGGGGTTGGTAGGAGCCCGGGGTGTTGCGATGTCTTCGATCAATCCCAGGCATGAAGGCGATATCAAAATAAAGGGCGAGATCTGGCGGGCAACCAGTCCGGATACGGTTAAAAAAGGTGAAACGGTTGAGGTGGTTCAGGTCGATGGACTGGTATTGACTGTGAAAACACATCATTCAACGACGGCTTGATCCATAGACCGGGGATAGGCCCGCAGACCGGTTTGCCCTAATGGAAAACATGCCGCCTCGTGTCGGATCATATTTCGAGTTCGCACACAGGGCCAAACAAAGACTGACTCTTGACTCTAAGAGGAGGTCGTTTCAGAGCCTTAACAGAGGAGGATAAAAGATGGTGTCGCCACTGGTTGTTCTGATTGTTCTACTCGTAATCCTGCTGTTCAGTGCGATCAAGGTCCTGCGGGAATACGAACGAGGTGTCATTTTTCGTTTGGGACGCCTGATCGGGTCCAAGGGGCCCGGAATCATCTTTATCATTCCCGTCGTCGATCGAATGGTTAAGGTGAGTCTGCGAACCATTGCTATGGATGTTCCACCCCAGGATATCATTACAAAAGACAATGTGTCCATCAAAGTCAATGCCGTTCTCTATTTCAGAGTCATCGAACCCGGAAAAGCCATTGTTGAAGTTGAAGATTACCTGTACGCCACATCCCAGCTGGCTCAAACAACACTGAGAAGTGTTTTGGGACAAGCTGAGCTCGATGAGTTGCTCTCCGAACGGGACAAGATCAACCAGCAACTGCAATCCATTATCGACGCTCATACCGATCCCTGGGGCATCAAAGTCTCTCTTGTCGAGGTCAAACATGTGGATTTGCCATTGGAGATGCAGCGGGCCATGGCGAGACAGGCAGAAGCGGAGCGAGAACGACGAGCCAAAGTGATACATGCCAAGGGAGAGTTTCAGGCCGCCAAAACACTTTCCGATGCAGCTGAGATTATTTCCGAGTATCCGCAGGCCCTGCAATTGCGATATCTGGCCACGCTCAGTGAAATTGCAACTGAAAACAATTCGACTATTCTATTCCCGCTGCCGATCGATATGGTCGAACCGTTTATTCGACCCGTTGAATCAAAGACATCCTCGTAATCCCAAAACTTTACGTCTGAAGGTTCCATCCGGCGAGTTGATGCTATCAACTCGCCGTTTTTGCAGATAGTGCCACAGAATCTAACTGATACCAAAGCATTGACCATGATACAGACACCCACTCTATATACAAAAGAGTTTCCCCACAGCAAGGAGAGAATCTATCTCAACCATGCTGCCATCTCGCCTCAATCCCGATCGGTCTTGCGCGAACTGAATACATTTCTCCAAGACGCGCAAATGGGGTATCCGCATGAAGAAGACTGGTTGCAAAAAGTGGAATCCATCCGTGAAAAAGCTGCATTTTGGGTTGGGAGCAAACCGGAAGAGATTGCTTTTGTCAACAATGTGACTATGGGAGCCTCTGTTATTGCCAATGCGATTGACTGGCGCAGTGGGGACACGATCGTAACCCCGTGCAATCAATTTCCGGCGAATCTCTACCCCTGGATGAATTGCCGGAAACGAGGGGTACGGGTAAAAACCCCAACACTTCCACGCAATGATTCTGCCTATGAAATTCTCTTCGAGACTGTGGACAAACAGACACGAATGCTCGCGATCAGTTTTGTCGAATATGATGACGGCTTTCGCTATGATTTAGAGAGAATTGGAACATTTTGCAAAGAACGCGGTATACTCTTTTTTGTGGATGCCGTGCAGGGATTGGGTGTTTTTACCATCGATTCTCACCGCTGTCATATCGATGTGCTCACAACATCAGGCCACAAGTGGTTATTGGGACCCTCCGGGCAGGGTTTTATGCGGATTCGTCAGGATCTGTTAAGAACACTTTACATTCCCACCATCGGCTGGTTGAGTGTCGTCGATCCCTTACAATTTACTAACGTCGGCCAACCCTATAAACCGTCCGCCAGCCGGATAGAGGGGGGGACATCCAATCTGATGGGTCTGATCTGTCTTGGAGCCGCATTGGATTTTCTCGGAACCGTCGGTCCGGAACATATACGGAAGAGAGTTTTAACACTCACCGATGAATTGATCGAACTGCTTGACCGCAAAGACATTCCGGTTCACTCCAATCGAGCGCCTCAAAATCGGTCCGGAATTGTCACGTTTGAACCTCGTGATGGATCCGCATCAGAAATTGTGGACCGGCTCAAACAATCAAACATTATTGTCTCGGAACGGATGGGCCGTATACGCGTTTCACCTCACTTTTATAATTCATCTGAGGAGTTGCTTCGTTTGATCGATGCATTATAGGATATCAGAGCTCAATGCGACGCACCACTTGAAAGAAGCTGTTGTTTCGAGCTGAAAACGACTGAAAGGATGCTCTCTATGTTCCATCACAATTGTCTACGATACCTTGGGGCTGCAGTCCTTGTATTGCTTTTGGCCGTTACTGCGTGGGGGCAAAATCAATCCTTTTCTTTTGAATTCGATCCCGCTGTTTTAACACCGACGCCATCGGGGCCACGAGCAGCCGGCATGGGACGGGCTCATACGGCTATCGCCGATGATGCCTATGCCATCGGGTGGAATCCCGCTGGATTGGCTCAGGTCGATCAAAATCTGGCTGCAATTGCGGGGACAGTCACGTTTGGTAACTTTAATCTGGAAATGCCATCCAATATGACATTGTTGTATGACCGTGAAGCATCGCAGGGTAGTACAGCAAGTCTCAATTTTATCGGGTTTACCATACCCATTCCCGTTGCCGATCCTTCCTATAATCTGGTCAGCTCCATTGCCATCCGAAATGTTGCCGATTTCGCGGATGAATATTCTTTTAGTACTATTCAACAGTCACAGGAAATATTTTCGGATGAGATCATGGCCACAGAAGGAGGCCTCTTTTCCCTTGCCGGTGGCATTGCCATGAATATCCTCCCATCTGTTCAGTTGGGCGCAAGTGTCAATTTTCTTTCCGGTCGTTACAAATATAAACAGACAACTCGATACTTTGATGAGGCAATCGATGACAGATTTGAAGAATATAGTAATAAATTTTCGGGATTTCATTTCGATGTGGGATTTCTCTGGCATGTCTCGCAAAACTTAACTCTGGGAAGCCGTCTCTCCACACCGCATCGGATACATTATAACCAAGTGGAGCAGACCGACTCTAATGACAATTCCTACCAGTTTGATGCCGATTTCCAGCTGGAAAAACCACTGTCTGTCTCGTATGGTCTCGCTCTTACAATGGCAGATAATGTTACCTTTGCCTTTGATTATGTGCAACGACCCTGGAATAAAATAAAAGCAGTGCGGGATACGGAAGAAGTGGATCGCGTTTTCGCCAATGCCAATTCTTTCCATATGGGTATCGAATATGTTCTTAAATCCGATCATATCAATGTCCCCTGGCGGTTGGGCTTTTTTAACAATCCGGAACAAAAGTATGAATATACCGAAACCATAGGGAAACAGGGTGATCAGGTCTCCTCTCATTTCATTACCGGGGGACTGGGGATATATACCCGTCAGTTTGCACTGGATGCTTCGATTGCCTATCAGATATTGCAGTATCAAACCGATTTTAACCAGCACGATATCTATGATAAGGGCAATGACTTGCTGCCTTTACCTGTTGAATTTAATCGGTCAAAGATTCTGGTAACAGTCGGCCTGCAAATTATTCTTTAAAACAGAACATTCCCGAGTCAATATAAATGGCCTCTTATCCAACTGTTAAAACCGGTACTGCCGGATGGAGCTATCCCGATTGGGTTGGACCGGTCTATCCGGGCAAAAAACCGGATTTGTCTTTTTTATCACAGTTTATCGATTGTGTGGAGGTCAATGCCACATTCTATCGACTGTTTTCGCCCTCTCAGGCCAATCGCTGGATGCAATCCATTCAAAAGTTCGATTTCAAATTTCATATCAAGCTTTGGCAGGGCTTTACCCATGAGAACAAACCGGTTCGATCTGAGGAAATGCAAGCATTCAGGGAATTGGTGGACAGGCTTTTAGCAAAAAATAGGCTGGGGGTAGTACTGATTCAATTTCCATGGCGATTTAAATATGCTGCAGACACGTTAAATCGACTGACAACCGTGCTCGATGCCCTTCAACCCTTTCCCTGCGCAGTTGAATTTCGACATATCAGCTGGAATCGAACGGATATCGTTGGTCGTCTCGGCGAGTATCAAGCAGTGTTTGTCAATATCGATCAGCCGGTTATTGGCAACAGTTTGCCCCTGACCTCACATGCGAGCGACAAACGATCCTATTTCAGATTGCATGGCCGCAATTACAACAACTGGTTCAATGATAACGCTGGCAGAGACGATCGATATGACTATTTGTATTCTTTGAAGGAAATCAATCAGTTTAAACAAACCATACATGCGATGCCAGATTTTGTTGATACTGTCTACACTATTTTCAACAATCACTTTAAGGGGCAGGCGTTAGTCAATAGTATACAATTTAAAGCGATGGTTGAAGGCGGTAAGGGGTTGGCACCCGCTTCGCTTCTGAAAGCCTATCCTGCCTTGTCCGAGTGGGCTCAACCCGATACGCCGCAACAGTCTGCACTTGACTTGTGATCAAATCCATTTTGTTTTGAAACCTTTGCCAGGCTTTCGCATCTAAATGAAAAAAGGTCGTACCGGGTTGTCTTGACTTGAATAATCACTTGCAATACAACTCCCTTGATTCGGTGCGAAGCACCGAATCCCTAATAAAATCATACGATTATAGTAAGGAGCCGGGTGAAAACACTAAAAGCTGTAAGGTTTTCAGAATCAAAAAATTATTGACTTTTGGATTCTGTTAACACAGAATCCGGG
>CAYPUH010000050.1:0-18659 GCA_964413725.1 uncultured Cytophagia bacterium | reverse complement strand
CCACCACGGGCCCCCGCACAACACTGTCGATGATCTTGGCGCCGTTATCCAGAACCACTTCGCCGGTTACCGCTGAACCGTGGTCCACGTCTCCCTGTATATCTCCTCGTGTGTGTTCAAGGATCAGGCGATTGGCCTCAAGGATATCCTCTGGTTTACCGGTATCCTTCCACCAACCGGTAATCTCTGAATAGGTCACTTTTTTGCCATGATCCAACAGATACTGATGCGCATCGGAAATCTCCAATTCGCCCCTGGCACTGGGTTTGATGTTTTTGACTGCCTCAAAAATCGAAGAGTCATAGAGATAGATACCTGCCACAGCGAATTCGCTTTTGGGCACACGGGGTTTCTCTTCGATGGCAACAATTTGATCTCCATCGATCAATGGCACGCCAAAACGCTCCGGATCTTTGACCCTCGACAAAGTGAGATGACAGTTTGAATCCTGACTCTGGAACGAATGGATAAA
Source organism: uncultured Cytophagia bacterium (assembly GCA_964413725.1). GTDB lineage: Bacteria > Zhuqueibacterota > Zhuqueibacteria > Residuimicrobiales > Oceaniaggregativiventaceae > CAYPUH01. The sequence goes on along the minus strand of CAYPUH010000050.1, from coordinate 18,187 downwards.
ACGATCCAGATCTCCCACGATCATATTATCACCCAGGTAAAAGATAAAGGGATCTTTTTTGATAAAGTCTTCGGCTATTTTTACGACATGAGCCAGGCCAAGGGGGGCTTCCTGTGGGATGTAGGTGATTTTTGCATTCCATGCCTCACCCGTTCCAATGGCGTCTTTAACTTCATCGCCCTCCTGATTGGTGATGATACCGATCTCACGAATGCCTGCGGCGCGGACTTTATCCAAAGCATAATGCAAAATCGGTTTATTGGCTATGGGTAAAAGATGTTTGTTCTGAGTATTGGTCAGTGGACGAAGCCGGGTACCTTTGCCACCGGCTGTGATGAGCGCTTTCATAGTCTTCCTCAATTGTTTTGGTTCAGCCCGGACTACCATGTGTCCGCAACACGGTCACACGTGATTGTTGACTCTCAGAATCCACCAGTGGATGGACGGTGCGAGACACCATCATGCATATCGTACCCGGTTTTCGCGATCATAGACCACATGTCCATCTACAATCGTTACATTAACACGGTTGTTGAGCAACTGGTGCGGATCCTCATCAAACGGGTCGTGCTCCAAAAGGATCATATCGGCCAGGAATCCCGGAGCCAGGCAGCCCTTACGATACTCCTGTTCTTCGGCAAAGGCCGAGCCGAGTGTATAACACGTCAAAGCCTGTTTCAGCCTCACGCGTTCCCTCGGCATCCACCCCCCTTCCGGCCCGCCTTCGGGGCGCTCTCTCACAACTGAAGCATAAAGCGTCAACAAGGGATCCAAAGGTTCTACTGTCCAGTCCGTACCCAGAGCCACCCGAACGTTGTTTTCCAGCAAAGATGCAAATCGGTATGCGTCAGAAATCCGGTCGCCGATACGATCCTCTATCCATCTCATATCATCGATGGCATGAGTGGGCTGGATCGACGCCACAACCCCCAGTTCGGCAAAACGGTAGATATCATTCTCTTTGAGGACCTGAACATGTTCGATCCTGTGACGCCGGCGCAGGGTCCCATTCGCCTTCCGCGCGGCCTCAAAGGCATCGAGAACGGAGCGCACACCACAGTCCCCTATCGCGTGGATTACGAGGCGATGCCCCTGGCGGTCTAGATCGACGACCTGTTCGATCAGTTGATCTCGTTCATGAATCTCCAGTCCGGAAAAATCAGGACGATCGGTATAGGGTTCGCACATCCAGGCGGTCCCCGCTCCCAGAGATCCATCTGCAAACAGTTTAAGAGGGCCCGTCGTCATAAAATCAAAAGTAGGAACGCGGACAGCAGGTGTGGATTGAGCCAGTTGCCACGCCGACACCCTCAGCGTCAGCTCGCCCCGTTGCTCAAGTTGGGAGAGGGTTTCGATCTCTGCCGCATTCAATTGACCTTGCACGCTGGTGACGCCAAGTCGCGCGGCATGGTCCAGAGCAGCGCGGGCAGCCTGCTGTCGCTCCTGAGGACTCGGTTGTGGAAACACCCGGTAGACAAACTCGTGAGCGGTATCCTGCAGAATACCGGTGGGCTCACCCGTCACCGAATCCCGTTCGATACGGCCCCCCCGTGGATCCGGTGTGTCCCTGGTGATGCCGGCCAACTGCAATGCCAATGAATTGGCAACGCCGATATGCCAGTCCAAACGGACGACAAAAACAGGATGATCCGGCACCAGACGATCGATCAGTTCTCGTGTCGGATACCGTCTGGACGGCCAGGCTTGATGGTCCCAGTATCCACCTGTGATCCAGGTTCCTTTTGCAAGCGTACGGGCACGGTCAGCCAGTCTCTGAACGAATTCCTCTTCGTCGCGAGCATCCCGGAGATTGATACCCAGCAGATGAAATCCCCCCTCTATCAAATGCAGGTGGGCATCATTGAATCCAGTCAAAAACAGCCCGCCCTGGGCATCGAGAGTGGGTGTACCTTTGGAGACCGCATATTGAAGAGATTCATCGCCAAAGGCCTTGATTATTCCGGCTTCAATCCAGACGCTGTTCTCCGGTAACACACCGGAGTCAGGTGTCCAGAACCGACTATTTCGTATCAGCAAAGAATTGTTCGATAACATCATATCTGTTTCCTATCACTCACGGATCGAATCAATGGGCATTCTCATCTGAGGATAAAGCCGCACGGTAAAAGAGAACCAGCAAAAGACCCTGACCCATGGCGGTGACAAACCAAAAGAGGGCGTAGATATTGACTATTTCATTTCGAAACACCTGGAACCCATTATAGAGAGCCAAAAGACCCACCAATACAAAGGTCCAGATCGCAATCCTGGGATTCAGATGTCGTTCAATTCGCTTTGCGATGAGCCAGGTGATTCCAAGAATCACGACAAGGGCTGCTGCCAATAACAGCCAGATCATCAATTCTCCCGCGGGTTGGAATATTGGAATCAAATATGTTGATTCTTTGGAATCTATACCGGTCAGGATGCAACCATCATACGGATTTTATGCGGTCGACTGCCATAAAATCTGGTTTTATAATATCACATAGTACCGGCAAGATGGAAAAAATGCATGGCAAAGATCCGTCATAAAACAGGGGCACCCGGGGGCGCCCCTGTTCATTCGGCAGTATCGTGGATCAAAACCGTTAGACTAAAAGATGATATTAAATTCATTTTCAGGTCATCCGGCGGGCGACCGAGATCTAACTGCAGCAGGAAACCAGATTCCTGAGCGTCTCAGCCACCCTCACTCCTCTACTGATATTGTGTTCAACCGCACAAAACCAGTGCAGAGATAAAATTGATCAAAATTGCAATCACGACCATCAAGGCCACTGTGGCAATGGTATAGAGGATAGCTTTATCCTTTGGGCATTCCATCATAACGGGCAGGCCCAGATAGAGCAGATAAATCCCGTACAGGCCCAAAATCGTCAGAATGGACAATGCCGGCACCAGGTAAAAAATCCCGGCCAAAAAATAGGCCGTTCCACTGTACACCACGACTTTAAATGCGGATAGCTCATCCTGTTTACCGCTAAAATACGGAGCGAGCATATTGACAACATATGCGCCCACATAGACGCCGACAAGGGAGAGCAGATACATGACCACTGCCCAGATCAGACCGGCAAAAAAGTTGGTCCGACCAATAATGGGACTTCCCACAAAAACGTGTCCGATAAAAAGAGCACCTGTGGGTACCAGCAGCAATGGAGCGAGGTATTTTTTCATGATCAGTTTGGAAGTGGTCATCTCGTTTTTTATAACGAGCCACTCGGTTTTGGGAGACAATAGGATCGCTTTAACGCGCGCGATAATTCCATCCATAATACATTATCCTCCGTTTTTATCAACGGTTTCCCGCGGGCCTGGTAGGTGGGTCACCCATGGGCTCGGTTTAGTTACCATACCTGTATACTTTACTCTCATGTTATATCTCATCCCACCCAGACGTTGCTTTGCCCCAGTTTATCTCGCAACCGGCTCACCAAATCCATAGAGGGTGTGACCGTTACCGACCGGGAGCGCACGATATAATCGCCATTGTCACCGGTTTTCAGCTTGATAAAAACCGGAACTGAGCCGCTATGAGATTCCATTAATGTCTTGACCTCTGCAAGCAGATGATCATCTGTCCCTTTGACCTCAAGAGCGAGACAAAGACTTTTGGTAAATCGTTCCCGTGTGTCCTCGAGAGGAATGATCTCATCGACGATAATTTTAGGGTCCTCGTTGGGACCGGTGTTCAACTTACCCACCAGCATCACCATCGCATCCACCTCAAGTCGGTCACGATAGGTTTCATACGCATCATTAAACACCAGGCCTTCCATCTGACCGGTAAAATCTTCAATTTTGATAAAAACCATGGGGCGTCCACGACGGTCGTAATGGATCTTGGTCTCGGTCAGAATCCCGCAGAGTCGGGCCTGGGTTCCATCCCGCACATCACCGGCCATTTCCACGGCCAGGGTGGAAAAGGTATTCACTTCTTCGCGATACCGTTCCAGAGGATGACCTGTGAGATAGAAACCGAGCAGGGCTTTTTCTTTATTCAGTTTGGTGGACTGATCCCAGTCGGATAGTTCCGGCAGTTCGGGCTCGGAGAGTTGTACCTCTTCATCCAGATCAAACATAGACGTCTGGCCGTTGGCACGCTGAGCCTGATTACGCTGGGCATATTCAACAGCCGTTTCAATGCTGGCGTACAATTGTGCTCGATTGCCCTGGAGAGAATCCATTGCCCCCGCTTCCACGAGGCTTTCGAGCACTTTTTTATTGACGGCGTGTAAATCGACACGATTGCAGAGCTCAAAGATCGTGGCGAACGTTCCCTCTTCACCGCGGGCATGTACAATCGCCTCGATCGCCCCCCGACCCACATTCTTGATCGCAGCCAAGCCAAACTGAATGTTGTTATCTCTGACCACAAAATCCGCATAGCTATCGTTGACATCCGGAGGGTCAACAGAGAGGCCCATCCGTCGGCATTCTTCCAGCAATACGATCACCCGATCGGTGCTGTTCATCTCGCTGCTAATCGCGGCTGCCATAAATTTGGCCGGATAGTGCGCTTTAAGATACCCGGTCTGATAGGCAACCAGAGAATAACACGCAGCATGGGATTTGTTAAATCCATACCCGGCAAATTTTTGCATCATATCATAGATCTTGTCCGCCGCCCCCTTGGACACACCCCGTTCCTGAGCACCCTTTACAAAGACCTCTCGCTGCTTGACCATGATCTCGATCTTTTTCTTTCCCATGGCACGGCGCAGCTGATCTGCACCTCCCAGCGAAAACCCGCCGATATCGCTGGCCATCTTCATCACCTGCTCCTGATAGATGGCGATACCATATGTGGTTTTGAGGATGGGCTCCAAAAGAGGATGGATATACTCGATTTCCTTTTTCCCCTTTTTGCGGTCGATAAAGTCATCGATCATATCCATCGGTCCGGGACGGTAGAGGGCGTTCATGGCAATCAGATCATCCAGGCGTTCCGGTTGCAGTTTCTTCAGGTATTCTCGCATTCCGGAACTTTCAAACTGGAACAAACCAATAGTCTCTCCGCGAGCAAAAAGTTCATACACTTTGTGATCGTCCAAAGGAATGGATTCAATGTCCAGATCGATGCCGTGAGCTTTTAAAGAATCCACAGCCTTTTGGATAACGGTCAGCGTCCGCAATCCCAAAAAATCCATCTTGAGAGCTCCCACACTCTCCAGATAGTTCATATCATACTGGGTGGTAACATCTCCGTCCTTGGTCTTGTACAGAGGGACAAACCGGGTCAATTCTTCGGGAGTAATCACCACGCCGGCAGCATGTGTGGAGGCGTGTCGTGCCAATCCTTCCAGCACCAAAGAGTACTGTATGAGGCGCCTGTGGATATCGCTTTTCTGTTCGAGCTCTTTTAATTCCGGAACCTGCTCCAGCGCATCTTTCAGTTTGATATTGAGCTGCTGCGGCACGAGCTTGGCGATCTTGTCGACTTCACCATACGGCATTTTGAGAACCCGTCCCACATCCCGGATCACAGCCCGGGCGGCCATGGTTCCAAAGGTGATAATCTGACACACATTGTCATAGCCGTATTTTTCCTTTACATAATCGATCACCTCTTCCCGCCGCTCGTAGCAGAAATCGATATCGATATCCGGCATGGAGACACGTTCTGGATTCAGGAATCGCTCAAAGATGAGTTCATATTGTATCGGATCGAGATTGGTGATATGGAGGACATAGGCAACCAAACTACCGGCAGCAGAACCACGGCCCGGTCCCACTGGAATATTCTGTTTGCGGGCGTGATTGATAAAGTCCTGCGTGATTAAAAAATATCCCGAATACCCCATCTTTGTAATAATATCAAGCTCTTTGCGCATGCGGTTTTCCAGCTTGGGAGTTATCTCCCCATACCGCTCCTCAAGTCCTTTCCAGCACAATTTTTCGAGATAATCATCCAGGGTATGAACATCATCCTCTTTGGGGATGTCGAAATGGGGCAGATGATAATTGCCAAACTCGATCTCCAGATGACATTTTTCGGCGACTTCCAGGGTATTGCTCAAAACGTCCGGGTGATCGCTAAAGAGTTGCTCCATTTCACTGGCGCTTTTAAAGTACAACTCGTGTGTCTGGTATCTCATCCGGTTGGGGTCATCATACTCTTTGCCGGTTTGCAGGCAAAGCAGAGCGTCATGGGCTTCCCAGTGTTCTTTTTTCAGGTAATGAATATCATTGGTCGCAACGACTTTGATACCCAGTTCGTCGCCCAGCCGATAGATCGAATCCCGTATCCGGTCCTCCTCCTCGATACCGTGGTTCTGCACTTCTAGATAAAAATCATCGGCAAAGATCTTGCGATACTGTTCAGCCGCTTCCCGTGCAGCCTCATAGTTCTGTTTGAGCATTCGATGACTCACTTCACCCTTGAGGCAGGCGGCCAGGGCGATCAGTCCTTCGGAATGCTGTCGCAGGAGATCTTTGTCGATACGGGGTTTATAATAAAACCCTTCCAGATATCCGGCAGAAACCAGCTTCATCAGATTCTGATATCCGGTATGATCCTTGCACAACAACACCATATGAAATGAGGTCGCACGTGTAACCGGATCCGGAGTCTTGTCTCTCCGGTCTCCCGGAGCAATATAGACTTCAGCCCCAATGAGGGGGCTGATCCCCGCCTGGCTGCATTTGTCGTAAAACTCTACCACCCCGAACATGTTGCCATGGTCTGTGAGGGCCAGTGCCGGCATCTTCATCTCTTTTGCCTGTTGTACCAGTTCATCGATACGACACGCACCATCCAGCAAACTATAATGGGAGTGATTATGTAGATGGACAAAATCGGCCACAATAGTACTCCTGCTCAAAAAAGTGTCCGGATAGTCCGGACACATCATAATACGCTCAAAAAAAGTTTGGTCATGGTATGGTATTCGGTCGGGTTACCGAGCCTCGTTCGATCACCGTATGATTACCTATCAGACGTTTTGATAATATCGCCGGACAATACCGATATATTCGCTATCCACATACGTATTGAGAAAGGTCTCAAACTCTTTTCTGGCCCGTTCGGCCTGCCCACTATGCAAGTGGGAGAGACCAATCATCAGTTGAGCATCGTCATATTTGTCGGTTTGAGAGTAGGCGAATACTTTTTGAAACTCGATAATCGCTTTCTGATATTCACGCATTCCGAAATAACTTTCACCGATCCAGTACTGACAGTTATCCGCCATTTCGTGATTTGGGTAGGTGGTCAGCATTTCCTGAAACGCCTGTATAGCCTGGCGATACTGAAAATTCTCAAACAGAGAGCGAGCCGCCTGATAGTCGGCCATAAACTCTGATCCGGCATATCGTGACAATACACGATCCCGGGATGGCTGGTAGGATCGTGACGACGGTTGCGGCCGTCTCTGCACCATCCGCTGCTCCAACGCCTGAATTCGAACATTTCGTCTCTCGATAATGCGTCTCAAACTGTCCACAGCGGTGCTGCGTTCTTCAAGTACAGACTCTAGTTGTGCAACATCATTACGGACTTGACGAAACATAGAGGCGGAAAGCCCCATTGACTCTGCGGTCTCTTGTTCCGGAGTCATATCGATCGCTTCGGATTCGCCGGTGTCTACCGGTTCTGTCTCTTCAGGAGTGAGCAGAGCAAGAACATCATCCTCTGTCGCCTCGGTTTCACCCTCTGCTTGCTCAAGCTCGGTGACATTTTCATCGCCCATGTCCTCGGCCAAATCGAGCATTTCAAGCAATTCTTGACGAAATTGTTCATCATCAGCGGAAAGGTTTTCACTGCTGCTCTGTTGCGTCTGTCGCTGTGAACAGACCATAAACAATCCGACAAGAATGACCACCAGTGCAATAAGCACAGAAAGCCATGAACGCCTGTTTTGCATGGTAGGACCCTCAATTTTAAGTCGTCAAAAGATGCTTTGTTTAAATAATGGTTGCTTCGACCGATGCAGAATAATGAGGTCAGGGCTATCGAATCAGAGTCGGCGCAACGCACCGCCCCTGATTTTCGCAATAAACACACATTCACCCGGCCCCGTAGAATACGAAAAATCAGTATGGCGGAGCCACGCCCAACTCTCCAGATAGTCACCTTGTAAAGTGGGATTTTTTCCTAAAAAAATCAATCAAATAATGTAAAGATTTAATCACTCTGTCCAGTCTCCAGCTCCCGGATAACAGGTCCCATCCTTTTGTTCGCTGGTGATGGCGTTAAATCAGTGGGACACCAAGACATCTCAACTCTCTCGGGGGGAAATCAATCCGTGTCCAAGGCGTCCGCTTCATGAATCAGCTGTCGGGCACTCGACAAATGGGTATCGGTGACCGTTTCTCCACCAAAGAGTCTGGCCACCTGTTCTGTGCGGTCCTGCTCGTCCAATTCACGAATGGAGGTATGGGTTTCCGTTTCCCCTTGTGTCTTTTCTACCAAAAAGTGGTGATGCGCCATACTGGCAATCTGCGGCAGATGTGTAATACAGATCACCTGATGCGAATCCGCCAACCGTCTCAGTTGAGAACCCACTGATTGCGCGATACGACCCGAGATACCCAGGTCTATTTCATCGAACACCAGTAACGGAATCCGGTCAGCGTCCGCAAGAAGGGATTTTAACGCCAGCATGATGCGGGAAATTTCTCCTCCAGAGGCCACCTTGACCAGAGGCTTTACATTTTCGCCGGGATTGGAAGAGATTAAAAACTCCACATGGTCAAAACCATTCGGTCCAATCTGTACGGTTTTGCCGTCCCTGGTGATGGACGGTTCGTGCGTCGTCTCTTTCTGGTCAAGAGAGACAGCAAAGCGGGCCTTTTCCATCCCCAGAGCGCCAAGCTTTTCCACAACCTGCTGGCAGAGTGTATCTGCTGTGGCTTGTCGTTGCCGCGACAACTCTTGCGCGCGAACGGAAAGCTCTGTTTTCATCTCATCCACGCGATTGCGCAAAGAGTGTTCCGCCTCATCGAGATTTTCGATCAGATCGAGCTCTTTTTTCAGCTGATCACGCTGAGCCAGGACGGTCTCTAGGGATCCACCAAATTTTTTCTCCAGGCCCCGGATCAGCGCCAATCGTTCACGTATGGATTCCAGATGAGCGGGATCAAATTCAATGGACGACGCATAGTGTTGCAAGCTCGTGGCGAGTTCATCGACAATAATTTGAGCATTCTCGCATTCCGAAACCATCGCTACAAAAGAGGAATCAATTTCAGCCAAGTCTTTGAGCGTTCGGCAGGCCTGGGCCAGTCGTTCCGATGCCGAGCCCTCTTCCTCGTAGAGGATCTGGAACACACGTAAAGAGTGTTCATACAATGTCTCCGCACTTCCGGCAATGCGTTCGGATTCCTTGAGCGTTTTGTCCTCTTCCGGCTGGGGATCAACACTGTTGATTTCCTTGAGCTGAAACTGAATGCGCTCCTGGGATCGCTTGAGCTCGTGCTTGCGGTCCAGCAGATCGGACAGTTCCCTGAGGCGTGTCGTAACATCGGAAAACAAAAGGGAAACCGTTTTCACCTGATCGCTGAGGTGAGCATAATCATCGAGAAACTGGATATGTTTGGAAACATGCAGTAAAGACTGGTGTTCATGTTGACCATGCAGCTCTACCATCATTTCGCCCAGTGCTGCCAGATCGCTCACATTGACAGGTGTGTCATTGATAAAGCAACGGTTGCGTCCGGAGGTCGAAATCTCTCGCCGAACGATGATCTCCTCATCAAACCATTCCAGATCCCGTTCCTGGTAAAAAGCGCGCTGACTCTCTCCATCCTGAATCTGAAACACCCCTTCCACGATTCCCTTACGGCTTCCCTGTCTGATGACATCTTTACCCAGTCGGTCTCCTAACAGCGCTCCGAGAGCGCCGATGAGAATTGACTTTCCGGCCCCCGTTTCACCGGTAATGATGTTCAATCCGTTCCCAAACGAGACCTTGATCTCGTGGATCAATGCAAAATCTTTCGCATAGAGGAAACGTAACATAGGTTTTATGTCTCTCCGTTAGGGATTGATGACAGCCACTTTACCCACAAAAGACTCGCCATCCTCAATGGTAACCACATAGACATAAACACCGCTGGCCACCTTCATTCCACGGTCGTTTCGTCCATCCCAAATAGCAGAGGATCCCGCTATTTCCACAGAATGAATATGACGCACCAGCGTTCCAGAGGGAGAAAAAAAGCGGACTGTAGACCGCGACGTCAGATTGTCCACGACGAACCGATCGATCTGCCCATCGAGTACAAACGGATTGGGATAGCCGCTCACCTCGCTCAGATCCTGCGCGGGACGAGTATAAGGGGTTTCCAGTCTTGACAAGCCTTCGGTGGTTCCGACATAGAGATAGCCCGTCTCCTCATCAAAGGCCAGAGAGATGATATTATCCGAAACAATGGGAGAATTAAATGTGCTAAAGTGTTCCCAGGTAAATCCATCTGAATCCAGACGAGAGAGTCCGCCTCGGGTCCCAAACCACTTGTTGTTTTGAGGGTCTACGATAATCGTATTGATATAGTCATTGATCACGGAATAGCGGGTCCCCACCTTGCTCTGAAACCAGAAATTCAATCCTTCCGGTGTTCCAATCCACATCACTTCATCCTGATCTATAGCCAGAGCATTGATTTGATTGTTTTCAAGCCCTTCCTGAGTATTCAGGTCCAGACTCAGATCATCATCGCCCGGATCAAAGGGGGTTCCGTTGTCGTCTAGCACTTTGATACCGCTGCCAAAAAACCCAACCCATTTTCTTCCCAGATGATCGATCTCCAGGGCCGTGGGTTTGAGAGAAGGGAAGCCATCCAGTGTGCTGAAATAGGTCCATTGCCAGTCCCATGGATCCACGGCAGCCAGAATTCTGAGATCATCGGCCGAATAATTCAGTATCCAGACAAATTGACGGTCATCGATTTTGAGCTTGTTGGTGACGACATAGTTATCATTCTCGGAGACCCCTGAGAGGTAACCATTGGTGTTGTCGATATAGGAGACCCGAAAAGAATCTGCAGAGGGAGTGAGAATGGTGATCCCACTTCCCCAGCTTCCGGCCCACACGGTGTTTGAAGAGTCGACAGCGATGGTACGATAATCGTCATTTCGGCTGGATCCCTCTCCGTCGCCCAGTCGATGCGCAAAGGTATACCATCGATTACCATCAAGCCAGGACAGCCCACCGTTCGGATTTTGAGAAGCCGCCCAAAGTCGTCCCTGAGCGTCGATGGTCAGATCGCTGAATCGATTGCTGACAGGTCCATTGGCTTCCACCTCCTGCCAGTCCTGGTATTCCGTCCTGAAACGGGCCAGGCAACGTTGGTGTGGACTCGTCCAGAGCGTATTGACGTCATCCGTGGTCACCTGAGTAGGTTGGGCCACATAGTCACCCAGCCGGTACCAGGCTCCGTCTTCTCGGGATTGATAAATTCCACCTGTGGTAGCAGACACCACCTGATCCTGAAAGATGTCGGCATCGAACACGTTTCTGGTTCCCAAGCCGGTATCCTGCCACCGTCTCTCGTGCCAAACCGTGAGTCCCTCTGACGTCCCAGCATAGACCTGGCCTGCCAACACCTTGACAAAATGGATGGTGGAAGTCGGCAAACCATCACCGAGCCCAAAAGTTGTCCAGGCACTGGGAGCCATCAGATTGGGGAAATCGAGATAGGCTCGTTTGATCCCGTTCTCGGTGGCCACCCAAATGGAATCCTCGATGATGGCAACCTGATTGGAAGCACCGATATGCCAGGTCTCCTTGACTTCCCAACGGGAGGCATCGAAGAGACTGACTCCAATGCCGAGAACCACAAAAACAGAGTCACCATAGGTATACAGATCGCGGATATCCTGATCGCGGTAGGCCGTATTGCCCTGTATCTCTCCGGTTTCCGGATTCATGGCAAAGAATTCACCTTTTGAGCCTGCCAGCCACACGATGCCTCTCTGGTCGACATCGATGGCACTGAGGTCATTCCCTTCCAGACCATCGGTATTGGTATATACAGAAAATGTATCATTGGGGATGGAATAACGCAAGAGGCCGCCATTGGTGGCCGCCCAGATGGTAGAGTCCCTGATCACAAACTGGCGGACATCTTTGGTGTTGGTAAAGGTGGTCCACTGTCCCACATCGGCATGCCCTCCGGATACATCCAGAAAGCCAACGATCAACACAATCAATCCGCATGTTTTCAGGACCGGACTTTTTCTAAAAAAAATTGCTGGTATAAGAGTCACCCGTGTCATTCCTATTCAAGATGCATGGATGGTCAGTCGAGCAAATTTTTGTCTTCTCGATCTATATGATCCGAGATAGATGGAGACGAGGTTGCATGGAGATCGGTTATCCATTCAGTTTTGAGAACAGATCGGCCATTTCAATGGCACTCATCGCCGCATCCCACCCTTTGTTACCTGCTTTTGTACCCGCACGTTCCAGTGCTTGTTCCAGGGTATCCGGTGTGATCACACCATAGGAGATGGGCAGGATATGATCCATACCGACCTGAGCGATCCCTTTGGTCACCTCAGCGGAAATGTATTCGAAATGGGGTGTGGCTCCCCGGATCACGGCACCAAGGCACATCACGGCATCATACCGTTCACTGACAGCCATTTTTTTGGCGGCAACTGGTATTTCGAATGAGCCAGGCACCCAGACGATATCCACCTGCTCCATATCAGCGCCATGCCGGGTGAGACAATCCAGCGCGCCATCGAGTAACTTGCGCGAAATCAATTCATTGAACCTCGACACCACAATTCCGAAACGCTTGCCCGCTGCCGATAATTGTCCTTCATAAAGGGTTGGCATATTGGCTCCTATCACTCTTGTAACAGAATCAAATGTCCCAATTTATCCCGTTTTGTGGTTAAATAATCGATATTGCAGGAATTCGGCGCAATTTCGATGGGGAGACGCTCCACGACCTGGAGGTCATATCCTTGCAGGCCGATAATCTTTTTGGGATTGTTGGTCATCAATCGGATTTTTTTCACTCCCAGATCGCAGAGTATTTGGGCGCCAATTCCATAATCGCGCAAATCAGCTCTATAGCCCAAGGCCTCATTGGCTTCCACCGTATCTTTTCCGTGCTCCTGTAAGGCATAGGCCTTGATCTTGTCGGCCAAACCGATTCCACGTCCCTCCTGTCTCATATAGAGCAGCACCCCCTTTCCCTGTTCGTCGATCATTTCAAGGGCCTTGTGCAACTGATCGCCACAATCACAGCGAAGCGATCCAAAGACATCTCCTGTCAGGCATTGTGAATGAACTCTTACGAGTACGGCTTCATCGGTATCCACATCCCCTTTGACAAAAGCCAGGTGTTGGTTGTTGTCCACTTTGCTGGTAAAGACATGCAGCACAAAGTGACCATATTTGGAAGGCAACTTGGCGGTGGCATAATGGGAGATTAACAGCTCGGTCTGGTGACGGTATTGGATCAGGTCCCGTACGCTGATCAGTTTCATATTGAACTGACGGGCGATCTCGCGCAATCGGGGCAATCTCGCCATGGTGCCATCATCATTCATAATTTCGCACAGAACACCTGCGGGGCGCGCCTCCGCGAGGCGTGCCAGATCCACAACCGCTTCGGTATGTCCGGCACGACGAAGCACCCCTCCTTCGGCCGCAACCAGAGGGAAAATATGGCCGGGTTTGGCGAAATCTTCCGCTGTTGAGTTTTCGTTTACCAGCTCCTGTACGGTTTTGGAGCGATCGGCGGCTGAAATGCCGGTGGTCGTGCCTTTATTATAATCAACAGAAACGGTAAAGGCGGTACCCAGAAGAGCGGAGTTTTTGCCGACCATGGGTTCGATATTCAGTTCCTGGAGGCGTTCCTGAGTCATGGGAACACAGATCAGGCCACGTCCGTGTTTTGCCATAAAATTAATCTTTTCCGGAGAAGACTTTTCAGCGAGCATAATAAAGTCGCCTTCGTTCTCCCGGTCCTCATCATCGACAACGATGATAATTTCTCCGTTTCGGAGTGCCTGGACCGCATCGGGAATAAAATCGAATTCGGTTTCAAATTCAGCGTTCACGTTCATTTCCATGTTTGACGAGTTAGTAACCCCAGTCCTTCAGAGACGATAACGACAAACCGCTATGGTTCTGTCCACTGGTAAATTTTTTCACATATTTCCCCAAAATATCCACTTCGATATTCATTCGATGGCCAATAGAGAGTGTCTTCAGAGTGGTATGTTCTATTGTATGAGGGATTACGGCCACGGAAATACGATCACGAGACAAGGAGGCGATGGTGAGGCTGATGCCATCCAGTGCGATGGATCCTTTTTCCACGCACATATCGGTGAGATCGGCAGAGAGTTCCACCTCCAGCCAAAGGCCGGGATCGCGTGTTTCGAGCCCGACAACCCGTCCGGTTCCGTCGATATGTCCCTGCACGAAATGGCCATCCAGGCGACCCTCCGCTCGCAGGGACCGTTCCAGATTCACCGGATCACCGACCTGAAGCGATCCGAGGGTGGTTCGATTCAGTGTCTCTGCAACAGCCTCCACCACAACAACAGAGCCCTCTCCTCCCACGCGGGTCAGACAGGCACCATTGACCGCAACGCTGTCTCCGGGATTCACCTCAGCAGCCATGTCAGGGGCCCGTATACTCAGTCGTCTTCCTCCACCCATGGGGTGCAGGCGATCGATATGCCCGACACGTTCTATCAATCCGGTAAACATCTTAAAAATCTGCTACAATCATAAAATCTTCTTCCAGTCGGCGAATTTGCACATTGTGCAGCTGCAGAGCTGAATTGACATTGCGGATACCCAGATCTCCAATCGCATCGATACCCGTGCCCAAAATTTTGGGAGCCAGAAAAACGATCAGGCGATCCGCATATTGACTCCTCAGGCATTCCGTTTGAACGGTGCTTCCACCTTCAATCAATACCGAAGTGATACCCATTTTGGCCACAGCGGTCCACAACTGATTCATGGGGACCCAACCCCGCGAATCCCCTTCCAATACATGAACCGTGGCACCTCGCTCTTCAATACGAGCGACCTTTTCCCTGGAAGCGACTTCAGTAGCAATAAAGGTTGTATTCGGGGCCAAATCGACAGACAACAACTTGGCGTCCAACGGCACACGCAACTGGCTATCCAGCACAATGCGACGCGGCGAAACACCTGTTGAATACCGTACGGTGAGTTCCGGATCATCGGCCAAGACGGTACCAATCCCCACCAGTATGGCATCGTGCTGAGTTCGTATGCGATGAGACAGGGTTCGGGTCTGTTTGGCGGTAATCCATTTGGAATGACCAGTACTGGTGGCGATGCGGCCATCCAGAGACTGCGCCACTTTTAGTGTTATATACGGGATTCCCTGGGAAATGAATTTCAGAAATCCCTCGTTCAGTTGTTTGCTTTTATCATAAAGGACATTTTCGGTAACAGAAATGCCTTTTGATTTCAAAAATTGAATACCATTGCCATTGACCAACGGATTGGGATCTCGCATGGCCACCACCACCCGACTCACACCGGCTGCGTAAATCTTCTCCACACAGGGTCCTGTTTTCCCTTCATGGGCACACGGCTCCAGCGTCACATACATGGTCGAACCCACGGCTTCGTCGTCAGCTGCCTCTAGAGCATTTACCTCAGCGTGATGCCCACCAAACTCGCGGTGAAAGCCCTCACCGACTATCTTGTTATTCTTGACAACCACAGCACCGACCAAAGGATTGGGACTCGTATATCCCCTTCCCTTTTCAGCCAGCCGGAGTGCCCGTCGCATAAATGTCTTGTCATGCTCAAGCTGAGAATCGCTTGTTTGTGCCAAAATGTCTCCACCTTTGTTAACCTGTTTCCATATTTAAAACAGATCCGCGCTTCATGTCGTTGTTCTTCCGGAACTCACCACCGTATTATTCATCCCCGGTTCAGGGATAACCATGCGAGAGGTAGCCGGTGCAACAGGGTATGACATAAAATAGCCCTAAAAGATTCCTTTCAGGGCTTCTATGGGTGCCGGAAAATCAAACGTTCATCTGTCCTGAATAATTCCCAGTGTATTTCAACGGGAAATATGCTACCCGAATTCACAGTTATATGGGTCCATCCTGAAGACAGTGACATGCCCTTTCAAATAAAAGCATGCTATCGGTCCAATAACAACGACCAAATCGTACAGAGACGAAACCTTGACATTTAAAATCAATTATTTGTACATTAAACCTGTGAACTGTCCCTGTTTGTTCGCCTGAATATAACTATAATCGCCTATCAAAGCAAGAAAAAACTCCACACCCGTCGAAGGTGCGTATTTACAGCAAGATACTACAAATTGACGCTATTCTGTCAAATAGACACAAAATATTGATAAATCACTTGACATTGCATAGCTTTTTCTTAAATTCAATTGTGCACCCCGGCAGTCGAAACATTAAAAAAAGGGTGCACGTGGATGGACATTTGACTGTATGGGGTTATCATTATCTCCGGTTTCAAGCCCGAGTCTTGCTTCGCTTCATAGCCAGCCACGTCAACAATTAAACAACATGGATATACACCAAATCAATTCGATTGGACCTTGACAGTTCATTTCATATGATAGCGCTGTTCCTACGGTCATGAAAAAAAACGAGATGGGGTTTGTGAACGATAGAGCGCGTACCGGACACCAACAATCTACAGTCCTTTTGAGTGATTTTGATTGTGCAAACAGGTAAAATCTCGCCATGTTTACAAGAGTAGATTTTGCTGCCAAATCGATGAGGGGTTTTTTATGAAATCATTTGATAACGAGCCGCAACTGGATTTTCCCGCCGTTGAAACGCAACAGCCCGCAGAACCCTGTGATAAGCTAAAGATACCCCGCTATTTTACAACTCCGGATGTTCATCCCTACGATGAGCTCGAGTGGGAATCCCGATCCACACACATAACAAACGACAAGGGTGAGGTGCTTTTCGAGCTTCAGGATGTTGAAGTTCCAACCACCTGGTCCCAGAATGCCATCAACATCGTGGCATCCAAGTATTTTCACAGCCGACTTGCAGACGGCCAGTCCGGAGAACAAAGCGTCAAACAACTTATCGACCGGGTCGCTAAAACACTGACACGATGGGGAAACAAAGACGGCTATTTCAACAGCCAGGAAGATGCAGAAGCCTTTGAAGCGGAATTGACCCATCTCCTTGCCAATCAAAAAGCGGCCTTTAACAGTCCTGTCTGGTTCAACATGGGGATAGAAGACCATCCCCAGTGTTCTGCTTGCTTTATCAACTCAGTGGATGATACCATGGAATCGATCCTGGAGTTGGCCAAAACAGAAGGTTTGTTGTTTAAATACGGATCGGGCACCGGAACCAATTTTTCGAGTCTCCGGTCTTCAAAAGAAAAACTCTGCTCTGGTGGAATTGCGTCAGGTCCGGTCTCCTTTATGCGGGGCTATGATGCGTTTGCCGGTGTCATCAAATCCGGTGGCAAGACGCGTCGTGCTGCCAAAATGGTCATTCTGGATATCGATCATCCGGATATTGAAGAATTTATCAATATCAAAGCGCATGAGGAGCAAAAAGCGTGGGCATTGATCGATGCAGGCTATGATGGCTCTTTCGGGGGAGAGGCATATAATTCCGTCTTTTTTCAAAATTCTAACAACAGTGTTCGTGTCACTGACAAATTCATAAAGGCCGTTGAAGAGGACAGTCCCTGGCACACCCGGGCAGTGACCAGCGATGAAATCATTGATACCTATAAAGCAAAAGAGCTGTTTGAAAAAATCGCCAAAGCTGCGCACATCTGCGGTGATCCGGGCATCCAGTTCGACACGACCATCAATGAGTGGCATACCTGCCCCAACTCAGCCCCGATCAATGCGTCCAATCCATGCAGCGAGTATATGTTCGTCGACAATTCGGCCTGCAATCTTGCTTCTTTGAACTTGCTTAAATTCATCGGAGAAGACGGAGCCTTTGATGTAGAAAGCTTTCGTCGGGCTGTGCATATCCTGATTGTCGCGCAGGAATTAATCGTTGACAATTCCAGCTATCCCACCGACCCGATCACCAAAAACAGTTCAAAATACAGAACACTGGGATTGGGATATGCCAATCTCGGTGCATTGCTCATGTATTACGGGCGTCCCTACAACAGTGAGGAAGGTCGGTCGCTGGCAGCCGTCATCACTTCCCTGATGACGGGGCAGGCATACCTGAGTTCAGCGATCT
>CAYPUH010000049.1:0-18772 GCA_964413725.1 uncultured Cytophagia bacterium | reverse complement strand
GCAGTACCCCACCGGTGCGTTGTTCCAAATCCAGGGTGCGAACCGTGACCCTGGAAAGTCGGGAAAGCTCATCCAGTGTTTTGGGATAGGTTTGATAGAACGAGGCATCTGCCAGAATGCGGACCGAAACACCCCGGTTCGCCGCAGAGATGATCTCCTCCAGAACCAGATCGAACAGTTCCCCCTGTTGTCTCGACAGGTAAAAGATTTCGATATCGAGACTGCTCTCGGCAGAGGCGATCATTTCGATCCAGACTTTTGCTGTATTGCGGAGTTGAGGCAGGTCGAGAGCGGTCTCTTCGGGAATGCTTTCCACCAGCTCGATACGGGATTCGGTGGCACCGATCATCGCACTGCATAGAAGCAAAATGACAGCGAATCTGATCATAATCTTCGGCTCCTCTGATGTGTTGGGATCAGCTAACCTTTGATGACGCCCAGTGGTGCGAGTCTCACCACGGCTTTTGACAGTCCTGCACCGACCACAGAGTCGACCACATCCGCCACATCCTTGTAGGCACCGGACATCTCTTCGGCAAGAGTACCATAGCTGGATGCCCGGATCACGGTTCCGGATGATGCGAGTTCTTTACGGATATCCCGACCTTTGGCTTGTTTAACCGCCTGGCGTCGGCTCAGGACGCGACCGGCTCCATGACATGTGGATCCAAAGGTCTCTGCCATTGCCCTTTCGGTGCCGACGAGGACAAAGGAATACCGACCCATATCTCCGGGGATAAGTACCGGCTGGCCGATGTCGCGATACTCTGCCGGAATGTCCGGATGATGGGGAGCAAACGCACGCGTGGCCCCTTTACGGTGGACACACACACGTTTTTGCTCACCATCGAGGGTGTGTGTTTCCATTTTGGCAATATTGTGTGCCACCTCGTATACCGTATCCAGGTGTGTGGACGAGCCGAGGACGGAACTGAAGGCCTGTCGGACGCGGTGGCTGATCAATTGACGGTTGCAAAAGGCAAAGTTGACGGCGCAGGCCATGGCGCCAAGATAGGCCTGCCCCTCTTGCGATGAGATCGGTGCGCAGCACAGTTGCCGGTCCGGAATGGAAATACGATATTTTTCAACAGCCCGCAGCATAATCTTTAGAAAATCGTCGCACACCTGGTGTCCAAATCCTCTGGAGCCCGTATGTATGGTCACCGTTATCCTGCCATACTCCAGTCCCAGGCGATCGGCGATTCGTGGGTCAAACACTTTGTCGACCATGCCAATTTCCACGAAATGGTTTCCCGATCCCAGCGTGCCGAGTTGTTTTTGGCCTCGTTTCATGGCCCGTTCACTGACCTGTGGGGGATCGGCGCCGGGCATGCAGCCACTCTCTTCGATATGAGTCAGATCCCCGGAGGATCCCATTCCCTGCTCCACAGCCCACCGGGCACCCTCCCTGAGGACGTTTTTTTGATCTTTGTTCGATAGTCGGACCGAGCCGGTGGATCCGACGCCGGAAGGAATGGTTTTGAATAATGTGTTGGTCAGGGGCTCCAGATGTTTTGCGATGTCTTTTTGCAACAAATCGGTTCGCATCAGTCGAACCCCGCAATTGATATCATATCCGACCCCTCCCGGAGACACCACGCCCTCATCCGGGTCAAATGCCGCCACACCGCCAATGGGAAAACCATACCCCCAATGGATATCCGGCATGGCATAAGAATAGCCGATGATACCCGGAAGCCAGGCAACATTGGCAGCCTGCTCTGGTGCATTGTCCCTAAAAATGGCGTCGATCATGGAGGGGGAGGCGACAATACGAGCCGGAACCCGCATGTGGCCGGTGCGAGGAATTTCGTACATAAAGTCATGACGTTTTATGAGAGATTTTGGCGAGATCATGTGCCACCTCTCTGTTGACGATGGTTTGATGGGGAGTGCGTTCATCCTGAATAAATGGATTTACAGCCCCACCCGGCAACAAGGGTTTTTAAATATCAAAAATCAGACGCGTCTTCCACCCTTTTAACGTGGGTTTGACATATAACTTGTGATAGGTCACCGCCTTGATTTCGGTTCCCAGTATATGTCGTTTCGGATCATAGTGATCGGCAGCAAATTTGGCATGCAAGATAGAGCTGTCGTTGATGGTCAGGGCGGTGGGGTCTGCCATCAGGATACCTTCTGTCTGGAAAAGAACATTGATCTCTGAAAGCCAACTGACCAGGAGCTCCTCAAGATCTTCCCCTTCCACCGACAAGCTGTGTTCTTCATGATGGCGGATGGAGGATAAATCGGGACAGAGAATTGAAGTCATTTCTATGGCCGCCGCCTTGAACAATGACTCCAGCGTATCGGCTTCCACTGTAAAGCCCATATCCGCTGTATGGTCGAACCGGTGTGTTTTTATCATGAAACTCGTTCCTGTCGTGGTTTCGGTTGATCAGCCCCATATCGGGTGGCGAGAAAACTGTTTTTGCCGTGCTTTGGGTATGATCATGGTGACTTTAATTTAGACGCATTGGCCAGCAGGAGTGGCATTAAATCGACGCCTCTGATCCGTCCCAAACCGCCTCGAGAGCAAGACATCTCATCAAACACCGGCACAGAATCGAACCGGCACCACGGAGAAGAGATCATCACTGGTACGGGGTGCCAGGAAATCGCTTTGAGCTGCGTTGGGGTAGAGTGGTTTCCGGTTACACAGACCACGTCGGGGTGTGGATCACCCAGCAGGGTGGGCAACAGTCTGTCCATATCCTCGATGGCTTTTATTTTGTCATAATACTCGCCCGAAAGCCCTTGTTTGAAAATATCATCCGCTGTGACAACAACGACGTCAAAAGCGTCAAGTTCCGCCTGAACGGCGTTTGCCTGCTGGGTTGTCGATGTGAAATCGGAGCGCACGCGGATTCCCAGCTCCGCAGCTGCTGTCGCCAGATCGCTGTTACGGGTCAGCAATACGGTAGGCAAAACAGTTGAAAAGAACCCTGCATCGATCGTGTGCTGGTCAACTCCACCCATCAAGGTCCTGAAACCGGCTTTCATATCCGGTGTTCTACCCGGGTCGATGGGCTCAAGCATACCACAAATGGAGCGTTTCACCAGCGCGTTTAAATTGGGCTTGTGTGATTGCTGTAATTCCGTAATCATGTTGGGTCCGGATGGGGTGCCTCCGACACCATTGAGAACAATCAAGAGTATTTTATGATCGTTTTTTTTGATCTCCGAGATATACCATGCAGACATACGTGACTCCGGTTTGAGATGCTTGAACCGGGCGGTAAAAGGCCGCCCCTGATGGGATTGGTGCCGCTGTTTGAAGGCAAAAGAGCTACCGTCAGAGAAAAGAATGCCAGAGAGGATTCCGCCCCCGAATCCGGTTGAGTACCGGATTCGGGGGGGACTCTCAACAACGAGTTGCTTTAAACGTCAAAACTGTGACAATAGGACGAAACGGGTTCGCCTATCGGGGAGTTCAACGGGATTGTTTCAGGAAAAGGTGATCAAAGAGGGATCATAGTCCTTGGGTTTTTCAAATCCAAGAAGATTCAACAGCGTCGCTGCAATATTGGTCAATCCGGGCTTGTCAATAGAGGCCAGTTTATAGTCGTTTTGATAATCGGGATCAACAATGACAAATGGGACCGGGTTCAGGGTATGCGCTGTTTTGACACTTTTTGTATTGTTTTTGGTCGAAAACATCTCGTCTGCATTGCCATGATCCGCGGTCACCACGGCGATACCGTCAAGTTCCCGGATCACGTCCAAAAGGCGTCCCAGATTCTTATCGACGGTTTCGACGGCTTGAATCGCAGCATCCATAACGCCGGTATGACCGACCATGTCACCGTTGGCAAAATTGACCCGGCCAAAGCGATAGTTTCCGGAGCGAAGCATCTCTATGGTTTTATCCGTAATCTCGTCAGCTTTCATCCGGGGGGCCTGGTCAAATTCAATTTTGTCGGATGGCAGCTCTACATAGGTCTCCAACGATTTATCGATATATCCTGATCGGTTCCCGTTCCAAAAATATGTGACATGACCAAATTTCTGCGTTTCACTGATTGCGAAGCTGGTAACCCCGTTGTCGCAGAGATAAGCTGAGATGGTTCGGTCGATCTTGGGTGGATCGACAAGATAGTTGCTCGGGACATGGAGATCGCCGTCATATTCCATCATTCCCACATAAAAGACATTTTGTGGAGCGTCTTTGCGGTCGAATTCATCCAAATGGTCGTCTTCAAATGCCCGGGAAATTTCAATGGCCCGGTCTCCCCGGAAATTAAAATTGATCACCACATCGTTATCCAAAATCCGTCCAACAGGATCTGCATTGTCATCAACGATCACGAACGAGTCCATATACTGATCGGTCATTTTGGGATTTTCATCATAGTAGGTTTGAATGGCCTCGCTGGCGGATTCGAATTGACGGCCAACACCGCGCACATGAGCGTTCCATCCACGCTCAACCACTGACCAGTCGGCATTATAGCGATCCATTGTGGTCACCATGCGTCCGCCACCGGAGGCGATGCGATAGTCATAGCCCTTTTCCTGACTTATTTTTGCCAATTTTTCTTCAGTGGGTTTCACATAGTCCAACGCCGAGCGCTCTCCCACATCCCGGCCGTCGAGGAGAACATGTAACCGCACATTCTTCACACCTTCTTTTACACACTGGTCAATAAGAGCATACAGCTGATGGATATGAGAATGAACGTTACCATCTGACAAGAGTCCCAAAAAGTGAACTGTCTGTCCCGAGGAGCCCCTCTTGATAATGTCGTTCCATTTCTCGGTCTGAAATATTTCACCATTCTCGATGGCCTTGTTCACTCGTTTGGCGCCCTGGGCGAAAACACGCCCAGCACCCAAAGCATTGTGCCCCACTTCGCTGTTTCCCATATCCCCATCTGTGGGCAACCCAACTGCGGTTCCATGTGCCTGCAATTGGCTGAACAATTGACTCTTTAGGAGAGAATCCAGAACCGGCGTGTTTGCGAGATAAACCGCATTGGAGTCATCGGGTTTTCCGAGGCCAATACCATCCATCACCACCAGCAAAACAGGCCCGGGACGTCCGTCAAAGGCATTTAATGTATTCAATTTCAAAGACATGTGGCTATCCTTTGCGTTTATGTGCAGGTTGTAGCGTGTTGTGAGAACGTTTGATCGTTTGTTGGGTTTAATTCGTGTATACACAACCTATAAACTTTTATTATAGTAAAAATAAATTAAAGAGTCAAGATTGTGTGTCCATGTACATGCTACAACAAGAAAGAGAGGGATCACAATTCCGGTTAATCTGCTCTCTGCCGGCTGAGGATCATGCATAAAACCGCCTGACAGAGCTTTTTATTGGTTCTTCTCTTTTTATTGTGTATTATAAAGTATCGCAAGAACGCCAGAGACGGGGCTGGCGGAATGCACCTGCGGGACAGCTTGATTCTGCTAGATGGTGACATTCCGGTACACCCGCATCCTGGTGGCTCGGCAATGAGTCATTACGAGGTCTGGATACCACCTTTTGCTTACGATCCATTTTATAAAGGACTCGAGAATATTCGTGCAAACAACCATCGGTCAAATTCTTACCCGGGGCAAGAGTCAGATTCTGAGTGAATGGGCGAAACGGCTTGGGGCTCTATGGCCCGGGGCGAGCCTGTCAGATCGGCAGAAACTCGTCCGCTATTTTTATGATATATTTTTAGAGTTTTTTGTCGATCACACTGTCAAAGACACCCATGAGGCTCTGCAGGGAGCGTTTGATCTGGGATTGACGGTTCCAGTCTCGGAGCGATCCCTGCAGGACGCTTTTTTGCTGTCCAGATATGTCCTTTTGACGACCCTGGCGGGGGTGGAACCGGAAATCGATGGCATCCAGGCGTTTACACAGATCAATGATTCGTTTATGGGCTTGTGGCGGCGACTTTTTCCATCAGATGAGACCTATACGGGGGAGATATCCACATGGTTCCCGGAGGAGTTTGAGTCGCTCACAACATCGGGGTTGTTGACTGTGGACTTTGCCGGCATCGGGCTGTTTGTTCTCGATCGCGATCTCAATATTATCTATTGGAGTCGGGGGATGGAGAGGATGTATGACCTTCCCAAGGAAGCTGTGCTGGGTCAGCATCTTCTTATAAGGTTTCCGATATTTTTGGAAGAAACCAGCGTGTTGAGTGCCATCCACAAGAGTGTCCTGAGTGGAGAGGAAAGCGAATTGATGGAACACCAGCACCGTACGCTTTACAAGGGATCGAAAACCATCAATTTTAAAATCGCGCCACTTCGCAATTCAGATGGACAAATATATGGAGCCAGTATTCTGGTACACGACATTTCTGATCAGATTAAACTTCGCGATCAATTGATCCAGTCTGAAAAGCTGGCTGCTGCTGGAGAGTTGGCAGCAGGCATCGCCCATGAAATTGGCGCGCCCCTTACAGCCATTTCCTCCATTTCCCAGTTAATGATAGAAAAGCTCAAAGATGATTATTCCCGGGACAAAATGTCGATTATACAGCAGAGTATTGATCGGATCCATCGTACCGTTCGGACTCTGGTAGATTTCTCAAAGCCAGGACGGCGTGACATTGAGCCGGTCTATCTAAACTCTGTCATTGAGCAGGTCATTGGCATTATAAAATATGACACCCGGTTGAAACATCAAGCGGTTGAAACACATTTACAACCGGATCTGGAAACGATTATGGCCAATTTTGATCAAATGCTACAGGTCTTTATCAATATCTGTCTGAATGCGGCAGAGGCGATGAAGGAAAAGATGAATGGTCATCTGGTTATCCATACATGGTCGGATCTGTCCCACATCTATGCGTCGGTGACGGACAATGGATCGGGTGTGGACAATAAGGATTTGCCGCATATTTTTGAACCCTTTTATACCACCAAAGAGGAAGGCAAGGGAACAGGTCTGGGATTGTGGGTGAGTTATAACATCATTCAGAGTTTTGCCGGTACTATAAACGTTGAAAGTCGTGTGGGGGAGGGGACTACTTTTACCCTATCTTTACCTCTTCCACAGTTAGATAGGAAACAATCAGAACGAGAACCTCAAACCCCTTTAGGGAGTTGAATTCAACATGCCCAGCCGTATCCTTATTGTTGATGATGATGACATTGTACGAGAGAGCTTGGCAGTTGTTTTGAGTAATCGTGGTTTTGAATGCCGGCAGGCGGCAGATGGTCAGGTTGCATTGGATATTCTGTTGGAAGAGGATTTTGATGTGGTGATTACCGATCTGGAGATGCCCCGAATCAATGGATTGGATCTTTTGGAGCGCAGCAGTCAAATCCAAACCGCAGCGTCGTTTGTCCTGATTACGGCCTATGGCTCGATGGAAACGGCGATACAAGCTCTGCGAAAGGGCGCCTTTGATTATTTATTGAAACCCCTGAATTTTGAAGATCTGGCCATTAAAGTTCAGAAACTGATAGAGCACAAGGACCTGATACTGGAAAACCAGGCATTGAGGCAGGAAATTCACTCGCGATACGATTTTTCCAATATTGTGGGACAAAGCCAGGCGATTCAAACTGTCATTTCTACCATCAAAAAGGTCTCTGACAGCGACAGCAATATCCTGATCGGTGGAAAAAGCGGTACGGGTAAGGAACTGGTTGCGCGGACCATCCATTATAACAGTGTCCGGCAAAAGGGACCTTTTGTGGCCATCAATTGTGGAGCGATCACCGAATCTCTGTTTGAAAGCGAGCTGTTTGGCCATAAAAAGGGTTCGTTTACAGATGCGGTCTCGGACAAGAAGGGGTTGTTCAGGATGGCCCATCGCGGCAGTTTGTTCCTCGATGAGATTGGCGAATTGTCTCTTTCCAGTCAGTCGAAGCTGCTAAGAAGTCTCGAGACCAAAGAGATTCTGCCGGTGGGAGCCACAGCACCGCAGAAGGTAGATATCCGGGTAATCGCGGCAACCAATCAAAATCTGACAGACAAAATCAAACAGGGGACTTTTCGGGAAGACCTCTATTATCGATTGAATGTCATTGAAATCAACCTGCCCTCTTTGAACGAGCGTCGGGAGGATATTCCGCTTCTGACACGACATTTTATTCGAAAATACAATCGCCAGATGAATCGAGCTGTCAACGGTGTGGAGCCCGGACTGATGAGCAAGCTGGTAAACCGAACCTACAGGGGTGAGGTGCGGGAATTGGAAAATCTTTTGGAGCGGTTGATGATCTTTTCAAACGGATCTGTATTGACCCTGGACGGACTGCCAGCCGATCTTCGCGAGGAAACCCATCGATTCGATGGGTCAACCCAACATACCACCCTCAAGGCGGCGGTTGAAGAGTTCGAGCGCCGTCACATTTTGCAACACCTGGAAAAGAATGATTATCACCGTGGCAGAACCGCCAAAGAGTTGCAGATCGGCGATGCGACCCTGTATCGCAAGATGAAAGAGCTTGGCATCGACAAATGCGATGTCACTCTGAACAGCTAATTACTCCCCGATGGCCTTGATCACCACGCGTTTTCGACGTTGTCCGTCAAATTCAGCATAGTAGACTTGTTGCCAGGGACCCAGGTCGAGCTTTGAATCGGTAATCGGAATGATCACCTGGTGATGCATCAACAGACTTTTGAGGTGTGCATCGCCGTTGCTCTCGCCTGTTCTGTGGTGGTGATAATTGGGTCCTTCCGGTGCAAGATTCTGCAACCACTCCTCAATATCCTGAATCAGTCCGGATTCGGCATCGTTGACATAAATAGCCGCGGTGATATGCATGGCGGAAATCAAAATCATTCCTTCCTTGATGCCACTTTTTTCAACCGCTTCTTCGACCTTGTCTGTAATATTGATGTATTCCCGATGTTTGGAGGTGTTGAACCATAGATAATCGGTAAAAGAGTTCATATTGTCCTCCCTGAGAGCGGTTAACGTGTCTGACGTTTGATTATTCCACTATGGTGTTGCTGATAATCAGTGCTTCTCTCTCGAACAGGCTTTGATTGAATCCATCAATGAGGTTTTCAATCTGGATGAATATATCCTCTCCGGAATCGGATGTTGGTTCTGTTTTGCTGTTATGTATTTCGGATAATAGCAAACGCAGATGGTTCAGCAGTATCCATTCGTGATGGTATAGATCCTGTAATCGGCTGGTGGGAAGAGTGGCATCACGGAAAAACGCTTCATCCTCGTATTCAGGATCTTCCAGGCTCGCTGAAATCAGGCTCAGCTTGCGGCGTGTGTTTTCAAATTCCCGCTGCCAGCGTTGCCGATTCGTCTGCCCCTCCACACCCGGGATGGTTTCCAATTCTATGTCGATGTCGCGCACAATTTGCAGGAGACGGTTGCGCAGACACCGATCGGACTGTCTTCGTGCCGATACGGTCTCATAGCCAACATAGGAAGTCAGCTCCTGTTGGAGGTGGGGTAAGGGGTCAGAAGTTGACGGGCTCATAGTGTTCTCCTGTGAGAGTCGGGTCCAAATTCTCAAGGGGGCGGGATCGTTAGCTGGTGGCTGGGTCCGTCGGTAAACGTTGAAGAGATGAATACCGTCCACATTGAAAGAGATAGACTCTAAAAAAAAAAAGATCCATCTGTTGACCATCGAGTGATCCGGTCCAACGGCAATGGCGTTTTAGGTCGTCATGATGGTAAGGATTTGGGTCCGATCTGGATCCAAAGATCAGGACTGGCGGAACATTCTGGAACCGGTCTCCTGTTAGGGAAAATGGTGTTATCCGGGACACGCCCTAAAATAAAGCATCGTCAAAATATAGTGTCGAAGGCATTAAAAGTCAATTGATTTTCATGTCCATCGGGTCGGCAATTTGTTTGTTCATGACTCTAGTCGGGCCGCTCCACCTGTTCATAAATTTTGGCATCCAAAAAGAGCTGGAACAAGTCTGAATCCAGCTTGCCGCCGTTAACTTCTGACCGGATGATATCCAGGGCCCGATCCACGGGTACAGCTTTTTTATAGGGCCGGTCCCATGCGGTGAGAGCATCAAAGATATCCGCGATGGTCATCATTTTGGAGGGGAGAGGAATCTCCTCCTCGCCCAGTCCCCTTGGATATCCCTTGCCATCCAGTTTCTCATGGTGAGCGTATGCGATATCCGGAACCCCTTTCAAATTCGAAGACCATGGGATTCGGCTGAGAAAGTTGTAGGTGTGGGTGACATGCGATTCTATTTCCCTGCGCTCATCCACCCCCAAACTGCCTCTTGGGATGGAAAGAAAGGTGAATTCGTCCTCGGTCAGAAATGGCGTTGCATGTCCATTGTCCTGAAAGGATTGGTGTCGAACCTGCTGGAGCATGTCCAGACTCCCTTCCTCCAACACTCTGGGCTCATTGGCTTCGAGTATGAGGGCCAGATACCGTTCCAGCTCTTCCCGTTGTTGCTGATATTCCGTCTCGAGCTGATAAAAGATATCGTTGTCGGTGCCCGCAGTCGAATTGAGGGCATGGTCCAGTTGTTTTCGTATTTTACGGAGTTCGAGTCCCTGTTTGATATAGTCGTATCTCAACCGGATCATATCCAGTTGTTCGGGATAGAGTTTTTTCGCTTTGACCAGTACATTTTCTCTCACCCCTATCTTGCCAAAGTCGTGCAGCAAACCGGCGTATTTTATTTGTTGAATGTCATCGCGTGAAAACGACACCTCTCTGAATCGTCCCTGATCGATACCGTCCACCAGTGTCGCGAGCCCGGTGGTCAATTCGGCCACACGTTGAGAATGACCAAACGTTGTTGGATCTCGTTGTTCGATGGCATGGACCGATGCAACGATAAAGCCCTCGAATAAATTTTTAATTTCTTCATAGAGTTGCATGTTTTCGATGCTTACGGCCGCTTGTCCCGCCAATGACCCTGCCAGTTCTACACATCGCTGATCGAACGGAATCACTTCTCGATCAAATTGATCCTCGGTTTTCAGAACCGCCGACCACGTTTTTTTCCGATTGATGAGCTGCAGAACCCCCAGAACCTCGCCACGATGATTTTTCATGGGTAGACAAAGAACAGATCGTGTGCGGTAGCCCATACGCTCATCAAAACTTCGGTTGTGTCGGACTTTGGTGTCCGAAGAGAGATGATAGGCATCTGGAATGTTCAGGGGCTGACCGGTAATCGCAGTATATCCGGCCATGCTTGTTTTTTCAATGGGCATGACAAATTCCCGATAACTCGCGGCGATGGAATCATTTTGAGCCAGCTTGAATCGAAGCTGTTTTTGTCGCCAGTCGGTGACTTGGTTTTCGGACTCGATAAAATAGAGGCTGCCCGCGTCAGCCGAGGTGATTTCCCGGGCTTTGGACAGGATCATGTCGAGCAAAATATCCGGATCCCGCTCGGCGGACAATGCCATGCCGATTTTATTCAATTCGGTGAGTTCCTGTGCCCGGAGCTTTAACGAGGACTGGTATCGCTCTATTTCCGCCTGATGTTCCTGCAGCGCTATGAGGCGAAGAATTCGCTGAACAAAGATCCAGGGAGATACGGGTTCTGGCAGATAATCAATCCTGGGATCAAACTCTGCTGGCGCTTGCTCTTCTTCTTTCAGTAAAAAGAGGATGGCGTCAGGTTGGTGTGCCCATTCTGTAAACGATTCCATGGGATGGAACAGGTCGCGGGGGATATCGGTGTCCATCACGCACACCCATGGGACGCCGGTCATGACCGAGTCGGGTCCCGGGTCTCCGATATCCACAATCTGCAATCTGTCTACGATTTTCTCAATGTTTGACAGAACCGATTTATGAGCGTTTCCCCGGTATCCAATGACGAGTTCTCTGGAATTCATGTGTTACTCCTCAACGAATCAAAATCAGGTTGTTTGGTCTTATAAGGCCGGACAATGGGTGCATAGCCATAACGGGTATTCAGTCGCGCATATTCCTGCGCCGTCGTGATGACTTTGGCGTTTGAAGCTGTTGACAGGATTCATTTTGCAGTGGTTTCCGGAGTATCGGGTAGTGTTGCATTTTTTGATGTATGAGCGGGTTCGTTTTTTACAACCAGTACAATACCGGTCAGGATGATGATCCCGCTGATGATTTTCGCCCCTGTCAGGTCTTCATCCAGAATCCACCACGCCAGAATGGACGCTCCCACCGGCTCTGTGAGTGTGAGGATCGAGATGGTGGTTGCGGAAAAATGTTTCAATCCCCAGTTGAGACTGGTATGACCGATGATCTGGGGACCGATGGCAATGGCCATGAGCAGGACATATGTTTCCCGAGAAAAGCCGAACAGAGGTAGTTTTAAAGCCAGAACGAATATAAGCATGAAAACGGCTGCGATTGAATAGACGGTTCTGACATAGTGAAGGGTCGAGATCTGTTCTCTGACCGATCTGCCGACGATCAGATACCCTGCTGCGCCAATGGCGCCACCGATGGCCAGCAGGTTTCCCGTTACAGACAGATCGGTTGCCTGAGAGTCATACAGACTGATAGAGAGGGCTCCCATGAGAGTGATCGAGATTCCCAGAAGAGCGGCAGGCGTCGGACGTTCTTTGAGAAAAACAATGCTTCCCAGGACCACAAAGATGGGTGCGGTCTGTACCAGAACAACGGAACTGGAAACCGACGTGAGACTGAGAGAGGCAATCCAGGTGGCAAAATGAATGGCGAGAAAGGCACCGGATACCAGTAACAGTCCCTTGTCTTTTAACGTCAGTCCGGGACGGGGTGATGTTGTCGTCACCGAAATGATGACATAAAAAATGGCGGCCACCGCCAGCCGATACAGGGATATGACCGGAGCGGGTGCCGGACATAACTTGATCAATACCGATGCAAACGCGATCGCGATCAGGCCCGCGGGCAGTATCAGGAATATCATGCGTTTCGAACGAGTCATCACGCGGTCTGCCGTGGTATGGGTATCGTGTCGAGATCGTGCGGTAGATAGCTCTCGGGAAAGACCGCTCTGGCTTGCTGAAGAAGATATGTTTCCGTGTCCGCATAAATTCGATTGCTGATATGATAGAGATAAAGGCTTCTGGCGTCGGCCTGTCGGGCGATATGGGCGGCTTCTGCGGCGGTGCTGTGGCCGGTATCGAGGGCCCGATCCCGGTGTGTGTCGTCAAAGGTACTGTCATGCAAGAGACAATCACAGTTCCGGGCCAGTTCCACCGTCTGGTCGCAGGGACGGGTGTCTGAACAGTAAGCAATCAGTCGTCCCGGAATGTCTGGTCCGAGGATGTCGTCGGGAGTCACCCGGGTTCCATCCTCGAGGGTGACCGACTCGCCGCGTTGCAATTGACCCCGCAAAGGACCCGGAGGGATGCCCAGGGTGTTGGCTTTGTCAACATCAAAGGGTCCCGGTTTTGAGGGTTCTGACAACCGGAATCCCAGACAGGTAACACTGTGCTCGAGAGCAGCCACCATCAGGTGAAAGGGGTTCAGTTCCAAACCGGTGGCCTCACTCGAATCGATCTCCTGTATCTCCAGTGGATAGTGGAGAGGCGTTGCCGTATGAGTCTGGACACACTGTAGAAACGACTCCAGTCCGGGCGGACCGATGAGCCGGAGTCGCTTTTCCCGTCGCATCAACTGTTGGCTGCTCAGAAATCCGGGTAAGCCATAGACATGATCTCCGTGAAGATGGGAAATCAAAATAGTCTCGATACGGTGTGGAGAGAGTTTGGCCTGAGAGAGGCGCATCTGGGTGCCTTCACCGCAATCGATTAATATGATGGATCCATCGTAAACCACGGCAACACTGGGCAGTCCGCGGTGCGGCGAGGGGGCGGAGGCTCCCGTTCCCAACAGAACGAGTGTGAGTCGATCACTCATGAGTTGTCTGGTATTTTTAGTTGATTTTCCGTGCCTTTTAAAAGCCGCTTGATATTGGAACGGTGAGTATAGAATATGAGCCCGGCAGCAAAAAAAGAAAAATAGTACAGCGTGTCCACAACCGGTTGGTCAAATCCGTATCGCCAGATCGTCAGGACAAGCGGGAAGGTTACGGCCGCCGACATGGAAGAGACAGATACGATACGAGTGAAGAAAAAAATGACCATAAAGACCACCAGACAGATTGCCAGTGAGACCGGAAACAGTACCGCGATCATTCCCGCCGCGGTTCCAACTCCCTTTCCCCCCTGAAACTGGGCAAAAACAGTCCAGATATGACCCAGAATAGCGGCACAGCCGGAATAGAGTTGAAGGGTCTGAGGATCGAGATCGACGGCGTCGAATGCCAGGCGAGACACCCAGAGCGTGGCGGCAAATCCTTTGAACACATCCATGGCGGTGACCACGATGCCCGGCTTCCATCCCAGAACCCTCACCACATTGGTACCACCCGCATTGCCGCTGCCATAGTCTCTGATGTCGATATTCCAAAATAGCTTGCTGATGACAATGCTGCTGGGAAATGAACCGAGCAAATAACAGAGCAGAATAGAGGTAATGAAAAGAGTCATAGATTCCTCTCTATGCTTGAAGGGTTCCTGTTACTGCAATGGCAACACTTCCGATGCCCGTATGAACGCCCAGTCCGGGTGATGCATCCATGATCATGATCCGGTCCTGATGAAAGGCTCTCTGCAACCGCTTACGATAGGCCTCTGCGAGGTCCGGGGACAAAACATGGACGATGCTGAATATGGGCGATGTTATAGACTGTCCATAGCCTATGGCCCTGGATAGCGTTTTTTCGAACAGTTGATTCCGACCTATGACCTTATCAGCCTGCACCACATGACCTGTGGAATCAAAGGTGATGATGGGTTTGATGTTCAGCAACCGGGCTATGAATCCTTTGCTGCGGGTGAGCCGGCCGCTTTTGATAAGGTGTTTCAGATCGGGTATGGATACAAACAATCGCACCTGATCGATGGTCTGTTGTATCTGGTTTTGAATGGTGTCCAGGGGGAGGTTTTGTTCAATACATTTTGCCGCCGTGAGAACGACCAGTCCGAGAGCGGCAGAGGTGGTTTTACTATCGATACAATGGATCTTTGAGCGATAGGGGGATGTGTTTGCACTGACGCGAGCGGCATTCAAGGTGCCACTGATGGCTCCGGACAGATGTATGGACAGGATGGCGGCACTTTCAGGACCGTAGATCTCATAGACATCGGCAAATGACCGAGGCGTCGGCTGAGAGGTGGAGAGATCTTTTTCACCA
Organism: uncultured Cytophagia bacterium; assembly: GCA_964413725.1. Classification (GTDB taxonomy): domain Bacteria; phylum Zhuqueibacterota; class Zhuqueibacteria; order Residuimicrobiales; family Oceaniaggregativiventaceae; genus CAYPUH01. The sequence goes on along the minus strand of CAYPUH010000049.1, from coordinate 3,672 downwards.
GACTTGAGGAGACGATAAAACGCCTCTGGTTTGAGCTCAACCCGGTCCCGATAGGTTTTGTTTCCAACTCGCAGGAGAACGGGGATCATTTTAATGTCATACCTGGCATAGAGGTCGTCGGGAAGGTCACAGGTTGAATCGGTCACAAGAGTGATGTGCTGTGTTGGCTCATCCACGCTGTGTTGCTGTTGAGATGACATGTCGTCCATTTTTTTGCGAATGACCGTTCCATATCGGGACGCCACTTCGAAGACGTGTTTGGGTTGGTTGGTGTGGATATGGATTTTTATTTTATGGATTCCTCTTACGACGATTAATGAATCGCCGAGGACCGAGAGGTCCTTTCGAAGGTCTTCCGGAGATTCTGTAACATCCTGTATCAGACACTCTGTACAATAGCGATAGGAGAGTCGGGTCCGCTGTTTGATGCGTCGTATCCTGCTGCTGGTTTTGGCGGTGGCCATAACAGCATTGATCTTGCCGGTCTCCATGAATTGAACAACGCCTTCCAGGATGTGAACGAATCCTGCTGCTCCTGCATCGACGACGCCTGCCGTGCGCAGTTCTTTGAGTTTAGAGGGGGTTTCGTCAAGGGATGTCCTGGCACGTCCCAGGGAGTCTTTTAAAAGGTGGGAAAAGTCTTCATGATGGTGTGCCCGGTCGGAGAGATGGGTGGACCATTCCCGCATTACGGTCAGGATCGTTCCTTCCCGGGGTGACGTCATGGCGTGTTTGGCTTGTTCCACAGCGCGTGAGACCGCTTGTGCAAAGCTTTTCGTCGTCAACCGCGCTTTCCCTCGCGTGGCCTCTGCCAGTCCTTGAAAAAACTGTGCCAGAATGGCGCCACTGTTTCCACGTGCCCCTGTGAGCGCGGACTCTGCTACCGTGGAACTGACATCCTCGATGGAGGGTGTCTCACACGCCTGCACACCGGAGGCAATGCTATCCATGGTCTGCGACATGTTGGTTCCCGTATCCCCATCCGGTACCGGAAACACATTGATCGCATTGAGATGGCTCTGCATCTGGCGTAACCTCTCCGCAGATGCGAGAATCGATCGTCTGAATCGATTGCCGTCGACATATTTGATTTTTAGGGTCATAGGCCGTGCCTAGTTTGTATCCAGACTCTCCTCCTGGCACAACCGATCGATTTCAGGTGAGAACACACCGTTCATCGCCAAAGATATCTGAGTCTCCAGATACCCAAGGGGTGTACCCATATCCAATCGCTTACCTTGTATGGCCAGTCCAACCGCACCTTCCCGGGTGCAAAGCTCCGCCTGTGCCGTGGTCAACTGAATTTCTCCGCTGTCCCGAATGTCGTTTTCAATGTGTTCCTGCAGAATATCAAAGATGGTGGGCGTGAGAATGTGAAGGCCAAAAAATGATAGAAAGGTATCTCTGGGCAATCCGGGAATTTGAAGATATTGCCGTGCATAAGCGACATCCGGCTTTTCCTTGACCGTTGTCAATTCGACTGCATCCGGGTGCCCTTTAATTTGGCTTCCGGCGACCGTACCGAACAGATAGATGCGCTCCGCAGGAGTGTGCTTGACCGAGTATATGGATTTACCAAACCGTTCATAGCCCTGCTTGAGCTGGGTCACGCACGAATCATCGGTCTCTGAAACATAGACATGATCACCCAACATCAGCAGAAAGGGTTCGTCCCCCACCCAGTCGCGCGCACAATATACGGCATGACCATATCCCTTCTGTTCGGTTTGGGGTAGGTAGACAATCGCCTGTTCGAGTCTGGCCAGTGTGTCTGATTCCTTGAGTCCCCACTGTTTATTTTTAAAGGCAATGGTTTCGTGATCCGAGAGCGGCCGAAAATGCTTTTTAAATTGTTCTTCCTCACCCGCTTGTACGACGATGGCAATCTCTTCTATACCCGATCTGAGGGCTTCCTCGGCAATAATCTGAATGGTGGGTTTGGTGATCCCGTCGCGGTCCACCAGCGGAAAAAGTTCCTTTTGTACTGCATTGGTTGCCGGATATTGTCTTGTGCCTTTTCCTGCAGCTGTAATGACTGCTTTTTTGATCATTTTGCGTTCCTTTTCAATTCAAAACGTTTTCGTCCGGACGGATTTTGGGGCGTTGTGCCGCTCAAATAATCTTGTGCTCTTTGAGAATATCGTGCAGTATCGGTTCGATTTGGTCGAGAAGCTGAACATTGGCGTAACCAATCCACGATACATTGGTGGTGGTATCCAATGGAGAACGAAGGGGATGACCATTGATGTCGGTTACAATGATCCCGGCTTCTCTGGCCACCAGTTCCGTGCACAGATCATAGGGATGAACCGCCAGTGTAGGAGGATTGCCGGAGATACCATCCATATGCATCAGATGCGCGCGAAAGTCTCCGCTGAATCTATCGTGACCCATGGTCAATTCGTAGAATTGGCCGCCCGTGCTGATATATTGATCATCGAAAACATAGGTCGAATCCGGATCCTCCAGCAGCCCCAATCGCTGCAGCAGCTCTTCTTCGATGGCAGATGTGATCTGTTTCCGTCCCGGGAAAAACTTTGTCAGCATGGCGAACCCGTGTTTCAATGTATCTGCCTGACTGGGGCGGGGATAGAATCCGCTGATCTCTCCTGTCAGCAAATTCATTCGTTCTCCCTTGGTGCCCCGTCCGCGGATGGCAAAGAGCATGTCTGCAAGATATTGTTTGGTGAGGGGAACCTCGGTTTGAATGGCCAGCTGGATATCGGCCAGCGTCGTGGACGTTCCCTTGTTCGGCGCAACGCCGGAGAGAATCCAGGCGCTGCGTTTGTCATACATGATACCGCGCGTTCCGTCTATGGGATCGACGATAAGTAGGAATTCGGCATCGCTTTCGGATGCTCCATGGGGAAAGATCTGTACACCCGTCTCCCCTACACCCTCGGCGATGAGGATAAAGCACGCTTCACGGCCCCATTTTTCACAGCGGGACAGAAGGATATCCTCACAGCTTTCATCGATTCGATAGATGGTGTCCGCTTCCGCTTCGCGGGCCACCTGGGAGAGCTCTGTAATGTCACACGAGTGTGCGTGGGAGATGATTGCTTTTTGCATGTCCAGGTGGATTTTTTTCAATCGACTCAGTATGCGTGTCAGATAATCTGTGTCCAAGATGACCTCAATCAAAATTAAAGGTGACAACTCTTAAATTCAAAGCCCCTGCTGTGGAGCCCTGAAAAATATCCGGTACCAGCCCGGTGGCGTCCGTATATTGCGATGCGATCTGTTGAATCCGATATTCCTGTCCTGCTGCGACCAGAACGGCAACCGTACCACCGCTGCCGCCGCCAGTAATTTTGGCACCGTAAAAGCCTTCCGCGGGACCCAATTTTTTGACCAGTTCGACGATCAGATCGGTTTCCGGAGCTCCCAGCCCGCAATTTTTGCTATAGCTTTCATGGGATGCGTACATTAGGTTACCGGCTTCGATGAGGGCGTTTTCATCGGTCTCCACATGTTCCAGATAATCCATAAACTGAAGCACCCGGGCGTTTTCCAGGATGGGAAGCTCGGTACGTGATCTCGGCCGGTAGGTATGAGAGGGAATGACTTCGGTGGCCGTGTCGTCATGGGTGTTGTACCGTTGAATAAAGTCTTCACCCTTTAATCGGGCCGGGACCTTTCGTTTCAGGCCTTTTGTCCACCGCCTTGCAT
>CAYPUH010000048.1:16488-19058 GCA_964413725.1 uncultured Cytophagia bacterium | reverse complement strand
GGCACATTCGATTGCCGCCGGACTCGACTACCCCGGCGTCGGACCGGAGCATGCTCATTTTAAAGCGTCCGGTCGGGCTTCCTATGTTACGGTCACAGATGAACAGGCTCTTGACGCATACCACCTCCTGGCAAAAACCGAAGGCATCATCCCCGCTCTGGAAACGTCCCATGCCGTGGCGTATGCCATCCAGCTCGCTCCAACCCTACCAAAAGACCAGACCCTGCTCATCAATCTGTCCGGTCGGGGAGATAAGGATATCGGCAATATGTTTTTCTCTGAAACCAATTCTGACACTGAACACGAAATGACGGAAGCGCTCTCATGACTCGATTGGAATCATTACAGTACAAAAAGGATGCTGGTCAAAAGTCGCTTGTCCTGTTCATCACAGCAGGCGATCCCGATCCATCTACAACGGTAGCAATGATGAAGGCCATGGCGGAATCCGGAGTGGACTGTATCGAACTGGGTATGCCGTTTTCGGATCCCATTGCGGACGGACCGGTTATTCAGCGTTCCACCGCTAGAGCCTTAAAACAGGGGGTAATCCTCGAGGACATTTTTTCGATGGTTCGAAGCTTCCGTCGTCACCACGACACACCGGTGGTATTGATGGGGTACTCTAATCCGGTTTATCGGATGGGTATGCAGACGTTCATGCAAAGCGCAAGCGCGGCGGGGGTTGATGGATTGATCATGGCAGATGTGCCTTATGAGGAGGGAGAACCATGGGAACGGTACAGCCAGTGCCATGGTATCGATCTCATATACCTGTTATCCCCTCTTCCAGGTACCGATCGTACGCGTCACATCGTCAAGGCGTCATCGGGATATATCTATCTGGTCTCCCGGTTCGGTATCACTGGAACAGAGCACAATGGGAACGAGAGAGATCTTGCATCGGTGGTCGACTCGTTACGACCCTGGACCCACTTGCCCATTGTCGCCGGTTTTGGGATTTCATCCACAGAATCCGCCAAACAGCGAGGCCGGGAAACAGATGGTATCATCATCGGAAGTTGGCTCGTTCGAGAATTGGAGACCAGTCGGGATATTCCGGCTACCGCGTACCGGTTCACGGCTCAACTCCGCTCCGCTCTGGATACCCTGCAGACAAAGCCTGCGGTTGTCAGTTCATCTGAAAACCGGTAAAAAGCGAAAGAATCCATTTTGTGGCGGGAAAAATCGTGCCCGAAAAGAGATGGATGCCAAACTGGCTGCCAAAAAAGATTAGAAAAATAAGAATGAGAGGGCCGAAACGGAGATAACGGGAGACTCTATCCTCAACCGATTCAGGCAGCACACTCAGAACAATCTTTGACCCATCCAGGGGGGGAATAGGAACCAGGTTGAACAGGGCAAGGATGATATTGATAAATACGATCCACAAAACAATCTGATTCAGGACAGCCGGTCCACCCGCAAGCGACAGGATGCGATAGAGCATCCCAAAGACCAGGGCGGCAAGGATATTGGACACCGGGCCTGCCAGGGACACCAACAGGGTTCCTTTGCGGCTATCGGCAAAGTGGTCGGGGTTGATAGGTACGGGCCGTGCCCAGCCAATCTGAAAGATAAAAAGAAACAGGGTACCCAGCGGATCCATGTGCTTCACAGGATTCAGTGTCAGACGGCCAGCTTCTTTTGCCGTGGGATCTCCCATCAGATAGGCGATGCGGGCATGGGCGTATTCATGTATCGTCAGGGCGATCAGAATTGCCGGGGCCAAAAGTATCAAATAGCTGACATTTATGGAATCAATCATGTATATAAATCCTTATTCCTCCCCGTATTCTGTTCAGAGTACGGGAAAACTATTGTTCTCAATCCATTGGAGTTGCGGATTCGGTGTGATACACCGAATCGTGGTTCTATTCGGAAGAGGGTGGCGAACCGGGTCCTTCTGCTTCATGAGCGGCATCGTCTGCCATCTGTTCGATTTCATCCCGTGAAATCTCATCACCCATTTCAGAACCCAATTTACGGATACTGTTGGCCACACTTTTGGGGTCTGATTCATCCAAACCACCCCATGCGGATGGATCCGCCAATGATGCCAGTCGTGCGTCATCGGATTTTGGGGCTGCAAATCGTGACATCACGCGAGCCAGATCATGTCCGCCACACTGTGGGCAGTCAGGAGCCATATTGTATTCAATCGTCCGGACCAGAACCGTCAGACGATGCTGGCAATCCTGACAGATATACTCATAGATAGGCATAACGTTCCCTATTCCTGTAGCGACTGGATTGCCTCTTCCTCGGTCTCATAGCTGGGCAGAACCTCGGTAAGGTGAGCAATCTGCATCAGACTCTTTACGCGTTTTTGAGTACCGCAAAGGGCAAACTGGGTCTCCTGGTCGCGTGAGAGACGCAAACCGAACAACAAGGCACCCAAACCGGAGCTGTCCGCATACTCGACATCACTGAGATTCACGAGAACCTTTTCATTTTGATCTTCATTCATCAGGATCAGCAATTGGGCTTTCAGATCTGGTGCAATCATGGAATCCAGGCGTGGTTCTTTCAACCTCAGTACAGCTACCTTTTCTACTTGATCCAACAGA
>CAYPUH010000048.1:0-16478 GCA_964413725.1 uncultured Cytophagia bacterium | reverse complement strand
ATAATATCGGCCTCCAGCTATATCAGTCGATGGTCATCGTCTATCGGCCCCGGTGCCCTTGATATAATCAGTAAAAGGGTAAGGGGGAAATGCGGATGTGAATCCAAACATAAAAATACAAAACTTTTTTGTCCGGCGCAAGAAATCCGTTTCAGGAGGACACATTATTTAAGCTCTCATGGTGAGAACGTGTCATGGCAGCTGATTCTGTCGCTCGGAAGACTGCAACTGTTCCCAGAGTTTAATATATTTCACAGCCACATAGGCGGAAGACAGCATACAGAGCATCAAACCGCGCACCCCATCCAGGAACCCTTTTTTCAGGATATACATCTTGATAAACATATGCAGCGGACGAAAGAATATATTCAGCCAACCGGTACGGCGCCCTTTGGCAGCCAACTCATTCGCAGCCAGCGAGGTATACCGGTTGAATTTCCACATATAGTGATCCAATGAATCATCGGTATAATGAAGAAGATCATTTTCACAACGGCCACGTGCACCTGACAATTCCAGACCTTCATGAACGGCCCGGTCATTAAAACGGCCCTGCTCGCGACGGAACAGACGCAAAACATATCCGGGATACCATCCACAATGTCGTATCCACCGTCCCAAAAAAAAGGCCCGTCTGGCGATTTCGAAACCATTTTCCCCGGGATCGCGTTCGATGAGGTGCTGAATCTCAACGGCCAGCTCCGGTGTTGTGCGTTCATCTGCGTCGATCCATAACACCCATTCTCCTGAAGCCAAATCCAGCGCGATATTTTTCTGCGCGGAATAGCCCCGCCATTCCCGAACCACCACGTGGGGTGTGAAACGGCTGGCGATCTCTACCGTGCGATCCTCACTTCTGGAATCCACCACGATAATCTCATCCGCCCAGGAGACACTTTTCAGGCAGGCCTCTATATGGCGTTCCTCGTTGAGGGTAATGATAATGACCGAACAGCGTTTCACAACGTATTCCTTTTCAGTTCTTCGATGCGGTCCTGAGGCAGGCGTTGCAGATGCCAGATTTTCATATATAATACCATCTTCACCAGAGCAGAAACCCAGCTCAACAGGTAGCCGTGGGATCCATCCCGAAATCCTTGTAACCGAATATATTTTTTTAGAAATTCAGCCAGGGGATGGGTCAAAAAATCAATCGCATGAACCCGTCGACGGTCAAGACGGTCGAGTGCTTCCAGTGAGGTGTACCGATTCAATTTCTGCAGACTCGAGAACAGGGTAAGATGTGAAAAGTGATCCAGATCACCCCTCAGGGTGCCGATATGCCCCTGGACCTCAAATCCTTCATGAACCCGGCTCTTAATCATACGGACCCGTTCCCGACGAAACAGACGCACCTGATATCCGGGGTACCATCCACAGTGGCCTATCCATCGCCCTAGAAAATAGGATCGACGGGCCACGCGATAGCCGTCCTCTTGCGCGTTTTCGCTCAACATCCCCTGAATCTCTTGCCGCAGATCGGGCCGAACACGCTCATCCGCATCGAGACTCAAAACCCAATCTGACCGGCACTGGTTCAGGGCAAACTCTTTTTGAGCGGCAAACCCGGGCCAGGGACGGACAAAAATGCGATCGGTAAATTCCGCGCAAATCGATCGCGTTTCATCACGGCTCTCGGCATCCACCACGACGATCTCTTCCGCCCAACTCACACTCTCTAGACACGCTCTAATATTGTCTTGCTCGTTTTGAGTGATAATCATAACCGAGCAGGTACTCATATGACGTTACTCCTGTTCAGTCGCGCCGTTGTTCCAGAGCTTGTTTTTTTGGATACAGGATCGGCTTGCTTGTACCACCACCTCCACGGATACAGCTTCAGAGCACGCTCCGTGATCACATTCGAGGCGATCACAACCAAATTGTTTGGGATCCTTGTAAACAATCTCATGTTGGGAACCATAGGGACCCTGTAGATGGGGAAAGGTGGGACCAAAGATAGCCACACACGGCACCCCACGAGCTGCGGCGATGTGCATAGGACCGGAATCGGTACTGATCATCAGGTCTGTTCGATTGAGTAAAGCGGTCAGCTCTTTCAAATTTGTCCGCGGGATTCGCAATGCCGGGGATTCGATCATCCTTTCCAGCTCGATGGCCGCCTTTTCCTCACCAGGGCCCCAAATCACCAGAGGAACAACCTGATACTCTTGTACCAGATGACGAGACACGGCAGCAAACCGGTCGAGGGGCCATCGTTTTTCCTTCCAGCCACCGGAAAAATTGATAGCCACCACCCTTTTGCTGTGAAGCTGATAATGGCTCCAGAAGCGTTGTGCAACCAACTCTGCATTGGCAGAAACGGGCACAGAAAGAGCGCGGGAAACCACCGGAATGTCCAGAGCGGTGAGCGCGTCGAGATGCCAATCGGCTTCATGGATGTGATCTGCTCTTGAATGAATGACTTTGGAATAGGCCCATTGCCGGATTCGATAATCATATCCCACCCGAAACGGAGCTCCGCTATACCAGGTAATCCAGGCGGTTCGGGGATTACCAAAAAAATCAAAGACCAGATCATAGCCAGTGCGTCGTATCTGGTTGTAAAAGGAATGAACCGACCGTATCCGATGCATCAGGGACTGGTTGTCCCATGTCTTCAAATCAACCGACCAGATTGTATTCAAATCCGGATGATCTTTTACAATATCGACGCAGTAATCCTGAGTCAGAAAATCGATCCGGGCATGTGGGTAGGCATGGCGCACATTTTTCAGGACAATCGTTGAAAGCACCACATCGCCCACTGCACGAAGTTTGATGATTAAAATCTTTCGTGCAGAGGCAACGGATCCCGGGTGTGTATTCACCACATTCTGTATCAAAACCGGCCTCTCGGATGATGCTTTCAGGTTCCATATTCATAATAAAAAGCCCAGAGATCTATCGTCTGGGCTGGATAACTGACGACTGTATTGATGCCAGCAACCGTCTGGCGTTCTCTATCAGGCGGCGGGTGTCCTGTGTGGAGGAAAGCGTATCGAGGTGATGAGTATCGATCCATCGGGCATCCCGTACATCATCGCCCGCCTCAAGATCTCCCGATATATATTCGACCAGGTACTCTAGTATAATATAGTGATACTTGACCTGCTGAGTCGATTCAAACTCGATATGTTCATAGGCATCGACCAGTGTGATCGGACGAACAACAATCCGGCATTCCTCTTCAACCTCACGTCTTACCGCATCGGTCACGGACTCTCCCAGATCCACCACACCACCCGGGAAGGTCCACACCCCCTTTTTGGGTTCCTGGTTTCTCTGCACCAAAAGAACCCGTTTCCCTTGAAAACAGATGGCTCCGACAGCCAGGCGCGGGACTTGAGGATAGAGCCGGTTACTCATAGTCAGACATACATTCGAGTGGGGTCGTAAACGCTAAAGAGGATTTAATCCCATTCATCATCACCTTCCCACTCGGGGGCACCCTCGAGCCAATCTTCTTCCGATTCTTCCCAATCTTCATCTTCCTCCCAGTCATCGTCCCAATCCTCATCCCAATCTTCATCCTCGTCTTCCTCATCTTCCTCGTCTTCCTCGATATCTTCCTCTTCCCACTCTTCCTCTTCATCCTCGTCGATATCATCCCAGTCGGGATTGGATTCGACGTCCTCATCCATCAGGAGTTCATCAGGAGCACAAGAGTCATCTTGAACAAATGTGGACATATAGCTAACCTCCTGTTTTGTTGCCAGATTCCGGCTCGCCAGAATCTGTCGTAAACAAAACCAGGGTTTGAATGTCTTTCTCGTTCCTATCGTTACGGTTTCACCGATCCGTTCACAGGCCTGGCAAAATCCCGGCCTTCACACGTTTCCGTCATGATTTCCGGATTCTGTCGGTCAAGAGTCCGACCAAACCGATCAGGTTGAAACGATCATATAAATATGTAGGGGATTCGGGTGTTTCTCCGCATCAAAAAGGATCTTCTTTGCGCAACCCAACGGATCGATTTTTCTGCTTTTAGTGTCCATAAGATAATTATTCAAATCTAAATGTCAACACTTTTATGTAAATAGCACCAAAATTTATTCTAACAACAGAACCAGGGAGGCTGCAACCAAAGATGACCCTCAATGCACGAGTCGTAAAGGGAAAGCGTCTACAGGAGAAGAAAGCGGGTGCGATCGGAGGTGTAATGGTGACAGGATACAGTGAATCCCTGTTCAGCCTAAATGGGGCAAAAGGTTTTGTATCGCCTGATACACGTCATCGACAGTGACAGTGGAAACGGATTGATCCTGTCCCTGCAACGCGATAAACGGCTCTCCCCAGGGTTTCCACTGTTGCTGATCTGTGGGACCAAAAAGTGCCGCCAAGGGGGTTCCCACTGCGGCCGCCAGATGCATGACGCCAGTGTCGTTGCAGATCATGAGATCTGCCAGAGACAACAGGGCCGCAAGGTCACGGATATCAGAAAAGGTCAATGACATGACCGGCACCTGACACTGTGCCAGAAAAGCGGTAGCCAATTCGCCTTCATCAGGCCCCCAGGTTAAAAACAGTTGGACACGTTGAGTGTTAAAAAGACGTTCGGCCACCCTGGCAAAGCGATCCACCGGCCATCGGTTTTCTTTCTTACCGGCCCCTGGATGAATGACGATCAGAGGACGATCCGGTTTCCATCCGAGTTGTGCTAACACCTCGCGGACGGATGCTTGCTCCGATTCCAGTATATTCATAGTCTCGCAGTAATTATCAGTGTCCGCTCCAATATATCGCACAATATCCACATTACGTTTGCTTTGGTGGCGGGACGGATCTGAATGATAAGGAGCCATCAGGTGATAGTTGAAATTTCGGATTGTCCCCGGGAACCGATGATGTTCAGATCCCACGATCCACGGGGCTCGTGTGAGTCGGGCCAACAGATCGCTGGACAACGAGTGTGACACGGTATTTAAAACCACAACGAGATCCCATTGCTTATAGAGCCGTTTGAGCAGATATCTGGCGTAGGACAGGGACCAATCGCCGAGTATATCCCGGAAGCAAATGACCTCATCGAGATAGCGGTTATGTCTGGCAAGATCGGCCGTGTATTTCCTGGCGACCACTGCGAGATGCGCTTGTGGAAAGCGCTGGCGCAGTGCCCGAAATACGGGTGTCGATAATAAAAAATCACCCAACTGATCGTGCTGGCGAATCACAAGAATCCGTCGAATCCTTTTCGTCTGCATTTCATCGGGCGTTTTTTCAGACAGTGCCAGCATCCGCTCGACAACTTTTAAACCACTGCGTTTGAAACCCTGTTCCAGTCGATTCCAGAGAGTCACAGTCAATCCTTTATCATTGGCGTCTGATGGCGAATTAGAGGGAAGCGGAAAAAAGAGATTCCAACTGATTTACCATTTCGTCGATATGAAATGTCTCCATCACCCGTTTTCGGCCAAGCTCACCCCAATGCCGAGCAAGTCCCGGATCCCTGAGGATCGTCAATATGGATTCGGCCAGTTGATCTGGGTCGTCTACAGGCACCACTTTACCGGTCACCGCATCGACAACAATCTCCGGCATGGAACTGATCGCAGTGGTTACTGTGGGTTTTCCTGCCGCCATGGCTTCGATCAGGACGATGCCAAATCCTTCCCAACGCGAGGGTAAAACAAGTAGATCCATGCTCTTCATGACATTGGGAATATCATTTTCAAAACCCACCGGATGAATCCGGTCATTCAGTTGCCGCTCCCGGGCAAACTGACGAATGACAGGGTCGAGCCGGCCATCCCCCACCAACACGAGGTGACCATTTGGATAGTGTTTATGGACCCGTTCAAAGGCCTCCAGTAGCGTATCGATGCCTTTGCGCGGATCCAGCTGTCCGACAAACCCGATAATAGAGTGAGTATCCGGGATGCCCCACTCTTGCCTAAGAGGTCGATCCGGGGGAGAAAGAAAGGGTGCCGGATCGATACCATTATAGATCACATGGATTCGATTGGCATCCAGCCAGGGTGCGTTTCGCAACAGAGCCTGTTTTGTGGCCTGAGAATTGGCAATGAGGGCCTGAGCGAGCCAATTATAACTTAGGCGATAGTGTAGTCGGTTTTTGACAGGATAATCGATCCCGCGACGCGGGAACACAGCACATCCTCCGACCAGCTTGGCGGCGATCCCGGCAAAGCGTAATTCCTTGTCCATATTGGTCAGCAAGACCTGAAGCCGATGACGACGAATCCACATAGCGGTGCGAAGAATGGTCACCGGATCAAAGTCGCCTCTCATGGAGAGAGGGGTGACCTCGATACCGGCAGCGCGGGCTTTGTTTTCCAGTTGTGTCCCCGGACGGCATAACAATCTGACCGCATGTCCCCGAGCCTGGAGGGCCAGCAGAGTTCGAAGCATCCACACCTCACCCCCACCGAACATTTGGATAGAATTGACAAATCCGATATTCATTGTTTGCTCACCGATCATCGACTGTTTGTCTGCTTGTCACGTGCCGTCCCTGCTATCAATCCATTCCTGCAATACGATGAATCGACTGGACAGTCCGTTCCGCCCGATGCATCCGGCGTACCCAGTGAAATCCCTTCTCTCCCTTGCACTGCCGATACTCTGGATCCTGAATCAAATGTATCAATTGTTCTTTCAGGTTATGCCTGTCAACGGAAATAAATGGATGATCCGGAGCCTGTTCCGCGAATCCTGGAGCCAGGCAGGAACAGGTTGGGATACCCATGGCCAGGGATTCAAGACTGTTGATTCCGTATCCAAGATCACCGATCTGATCGATAAAAATATCACACATGTATTTACGCTTCAGGGCCTCGTTATGGGAAACATCTTGAATGAGATCTATCAATATCGGATATTCTTTACTCAACTCGTTCAACGCGGCCACTATTGTGTCGCTGCCTTTTGCGGCACGATTGGTTGGTGCATGTCCGATCCGAACGCTGGGCGACCGGGATGGAGACCGCATACTGAATCGGGATGCATCAAAGGGAAAAAAGACATGGTGTATTCGAGGATGAAGATACAAATGATCAAACTCTACAGTTACATTGGCGTCACTGACAGTATCGATGGCTGGGATAACACCACGAGTCCTCAGATCACTACCGGTATAGCAGCATACCAATTTTTTGCCCGCCTGTTTCAAAGACAGGACAAAAGAAGCATTCCGGTATAATCCGAGACCTCCGTCCAATTGATAGACATCAAAAGCACCCAGATTGTGTTCCCGGATCGCCCGTTCAATGCGCGGGCGCCACAGACGATCGCGCAACGCCACCAAGACCTCTTCCATCTTTGTATGCGGACGCCATTGAACGGGTATCGTCTCCGGAATCCGAAGGCGGTTGTCGACCCGTAATTTGTTCGGAGACGAGACCCGTTTTTTGATCCAACGGGTTCCCGGCCATTCAATAAACGGCAACTCTAGACAAATGTCCTCCCGATACCCCCGACGATCCCGAAACAAGGTCACAAGCCGGCTGTCATAGCCCAGCTTTCTCTCCGTCGCCACCAGCACCCCCGGAACATTCGACGTATTCATGGGTGCGATATGCAGGATACTCGGTTTTGACATAGAGAACACCTCTCCGATTAGGGCATGAGATGAAAGCTGTCCCTGAACACTCCCTGAGCACCAAAACTCTCCTTAAAACGGGCCAGTCCCCAGTTGGGATCCTCATTGACGGTAAAGATACCAAAATCCAGAAATCCAAAGTCGTTTTGAATGCTCCAGTCCACAATTTCATAAAACAACAGGTTGACACCGCGAACGAATTGAAAATCATCATCGTGGCTGATGTAAAATGCCAGCACCACGCGGGGGTTGCATGCAAACAACACCACACCGGCCACCATCCTTTCCTGATAAAAGGAGGCAAACAGCCTGACCCGATCTGGGAAGAGGTCTCTGATGTGAATCAGTTCGTCCAGGGTGTGGGTGGGTGTCACATTGTGACGCAATCTGAGGTTCTTTTTCAATATGGCATAAAAGCTCGCATAATCGTCTGATTCCTGTACGGTCACTCCAGATTTTACTGCCTTTCGGACCGCTCGTCGTGAACTCTCTTTGAACGTTGACAGAATCTCCTTTCGTCCGAATGTCAACGGGATGATACTGGAAATCTCCCGTTTCCGGTAGGTAAAACCATTTTTCAGCAGAGCAAAATCAAAATAATCCGTCGGACGTCTGAAATAGCTTCGCGGAGGCGGTGTAATATCGACACCCTGGAATCCGCTGTTTCTGGCATATTCAATGAGTGCCTGCACCTGATCGAAGGCGTCTTGTAGCCCCAGGAAATCCCGAAAGACAAAGCCGCCATAAGATGCACCCCGGTGGGAGATGAGAATGCGCTGTCCATCCTGTTCCAATTCAACAGCAGGCAGAACCGACAACGGCTTGCCTTCTTTCAGGATCCACAGAGAGTGATCGGTAAACCGTTCAGGCGGATGGTAGGACAGGAATCGTCGCGTATGGAACAGGGTTCCATTGTTTGTCTTTTCAACAAACTCATCCCATTGATGTTCTTCTTTGGATTGAAACCGTTTGATACTGAGGGTACTCACCTGTCTCCTCTTTTCATTTGATATCTGACCGTAGTCCTATTCCTTCCGGGACACCCGAGATGAATGATCTATTGTTGCTTCATGAGTTGGACGAGAATAGCCTTTTGGATATGGAGTCGATTTTCAGCCTCATCAAAGACAGCGGAATGGGGACCATCCATCACCTCATCGGTGATCTCGTCGCCGCGATGAGCGGGGAGGCAATGCAGTACGATGCAGCGGTCATCGGCATGGGAGACCAGAGCGCTGTCCACCCGAAAGGTTTCAAAGATACGTTTTCGGGTTTCGGCTTCTTTTTCTTGCCCCATACTGGCCCAGACATCGGTATAGATCACATCCGCGTCGCATACCGCTTCGACCGGATCGTGGGTCACCACAATATCGCTCAGACCGGTGTCACGTGCCTGTTTGAGAAGTGTTTGATCCGGACTGTAGCCCTCGGGAACGCCCAGTCTCAGCGTAAAGGGCAGTCTCTGCGCCAGATTCAACCAGGAATTGGCAATGTTGTTGCCATCACCCACATAGGCTACCACCTTATCTGTATATCCGCCAGTATGCTCCATAATAGTCAACATATCGCCCATAATCTGACAAGGATGCAACAGGTCAGAGAGGCCATTGACCACGGGTACGGAAGCGTTCGTTCCCAATTCGGTGATAATGTTGTGGCCAAAAACGCGTGCCATGATTCCATCGCAAAAGCGGGAAATGACCCGTGCCACATCCGCAACGGATTCGCGTTTTCCCAATCCGACTTCAGCGGGACTGAGGTATAATGCATGCCCACCCAATTGATACATTCCCACCTCAAAGCTCACACGGGTTCGGGTGGAGGGTTTTTCAAACAGCATAGCGAGGGTTTGCCCTTTGAGGATCGGATGCGGCTCCCGATTTTGGGTCTTTTTCTTGAGCTCGGATGCCAGCTCGAATGTTTCCAGGATTTTTTCCGTGTCAAAGTCTGTGATGGCCAAAAAATTGTTTTTCACCGGACCCTCCTGCTTTTGATTCAAATCACGGTTTGCCGTCATTTTAGACGGACTGGATTCAATGGAACACCCTTTTCAAAACATACTGTGATGCAGCAGAACCAGAGAATATAATGACTCAGATCTTCATCTTCAATAATTCCCTGCAACTGTTTGGTGACCAATGGTTCGGTGATCTTGATGGTAGCGGTCTTCAGTTCGGAGAGTTTAGAGTTCTTCTTCCAGCAAAACAGAGAGAACGGTATAGAGTCGGCGGGCTCCCAGATCCTCGGTCATTTCGTTCACCCGGGCGACAATGCCGACAATTTAAGAAACCACCCCGTGGGAGAATGACAACCCGATTTTTTCAGCGGCGATCAGTGCCCGGTATTGCGTGATGAGTGAATGTTTGGGTTCGGTTAAAAACTGTTTAAACTCGATTCCGGCCGGCGAGATGACCGGCCTCATCGAGGGGGACTCGGATTGGACCGGACCCGAACGTCCAATCGAGACATGGAATCATATCCTCCTTCGAAGGCGGGAAACGGGAATCAACATCTGTTCCCGATACTTTGCCACCGTCCGGCGGGCAACATTATAACCCTGATCCTTGAGCATCTCTGCGATTTTTTGGTCATTATAGGGCTTTTTGGCGGGTTCGCGTGAAACGATCTCTTTGATCAGATTTTTGATTTTCCGGTTCGAGACATCATCACCGTCATCCGACTTTATTTTTTCACTGAAAAAATATTTCAGCTCATAGACACCCCATTCGGTCTGGACATATTTACCATTGGTCACACGACTCACCGTCGAAATGTCCATACCGATTTCTTCGGCAATATCCTTTAAAATCATAGGCCGAAGATGCTCGGGGCCCTTTTCGAAAAAGTCGGGCTGCTTTTCGATGATGGTCTCCATAACCCGCTGGATGGTGGCACGACGCTGATGAATCGAGTTGATCAGCCACCGGGCGGACTCGAGACGCTGTTTAATATAATCCCGGGTTTCCTTGGTGGTCTTTTTGCGATCCAACATCATTTTACGATATTGATTGTTAATACGCAGATTCGGAATATTCCAGTCGTTCATGGAAATTTTGTATTCTCCATCTTCCTTTTTGACCTCGATATCTGGAACGATGTACTGATTCTCAAAGGCGTCATATCCCTCACCTGGCTTGGGATTGAGATTGGTGATGTGTTCCAAAACCGCTTTGATGGTTTCAAGATCGATCTCCATTTGTTTTTCGAGCTTTTCAAAGCGTTTGTTTTTAAAATCCTCAAAAAAGTCTCCTACCATTCGGACAGCCAACTCGTGTTGAGGGTTTTCCTGGAGTAACTGGATCAAAAGACATTCCTGCAGGTTACGGGCACCGATGCCGGGAGGATCAAAGGTTTGTATCAAAGCGAGTACTTTTTCGACCTGATCTTCTGAAAACCTGATATTCTCGGCAATGATCTCAATATCGACAGTGAGGTAACCAACATTGTTGATGTTCCAGATAATATACTCACCGATCTGGATCTCCTCATCGGACAGCTGACTCATGTGGAGTTGATCCAGCAGGTGGTCGGTCAGCGTCGTCTGAACCACTTCCGGCCGTTCATAGACATCTGGATTCTTTTCCTTGGGGACACGAGGCTCAAAATAGTCGTGATCATTCAGGATTTCTTCCCAATCGATTTCATCGTTCTTTTCTTCTACCTCATTCTCATCTTTTTCTGTCTCCTGCTCATACGTTTCTTCCAGAGTCTCTTCGGTTTCCTGTTCCAGCTCCATTTCCGCATCCAATTCAAGAAGAGGATTGGTCTCCAACTCCAGTCTCACCCGCTGTTCAAGACTCAGCACCGGAAGCTGAAGCAATGATGAGAGCAGCACCTGTTGAGGCGACTGCTTGAGTTGCATGCTTAGACGTTGAGAAATCTGAACCATACCCCAGTAACTCCCTTACTCCCAAATGTTCAACATCCTTGATGCAGTACCCGATAATGTCAAAGGAATCGAATTATCGAATAAACCGCTATTGATTGACACTTGTCCGTTAACCGGACGTTGCTGATGATTAATGTATGATATACCGGACCCGGATCGCCCAGGTCTTCTCCAAGCCATCAGGACCACTACCGGCTCAGAGTAAATTTATCTCCCAAATAGAGCTTACGGGCCTCCGGATCTTCGGCCAGCATTTCAGCTGTTCCGCGTTTCAATACCCGGCCATCGAACATCAGATAGGCCCGATCGGTGATGGACAGAGTTTCGTGAACATTGTGATCGGTTATAAGCACGCCGATACCCCGGTCTTTGAGATCCGCGATAATCTTTTGAATATCTTCAACGGCAATGGGATCCACTCCGGCAAAGGGTTCATCCAGCAAGATAAACCGGGGTTTGGTAACCAGCGCGCGACAGATCTCCACCCGACGTCGTTCACCACCTGAAAGGGTAATTCCCTTGCTCTTGGCCACATGCCGCACGCCGAGTTCATCCAGCAATTCATAGGTGCGATCGAGTCGTTGTTGACGACTTGAGGGCATTGTCTCCAGAATAGCCAGTATGTTTTCCTCTACCGTCAGCTTACGAAAGATCGATGCCTCCTGAGGTAAATAAGAGATACCCATGCGGGCGCGTCGGTACATCGGCTTGTGGGTCACATCCACAGAATCGATAAAAATATGCCCTTTATTCGGCCGGACCATTCCGGTTATCATATAAAATGTTGTCGTTTTACCGGCACCGTTGGGTCCCAACAACCCAACGATCTCACCCTGCCGCATTTCCAGGCTCACCTGATCCACGACGCGACGTTTGCCATAGATCTTGACCAAATTTTCTGACCGCAACAAGGATTGAATGGCGTCTCCTCCTCTGGTAGCTCTGATACTGTGTATGATCCTCCGGATCGTTGACCCCTTTGTGCCAACTGCGTTTCAGTCCATATTCAGCCCGACTGGCCTACAAGAGTGGAGACAGAATCTCGCGGTGAGCCAGAATCCATCACCACACCTCTCTGGCTGAAACGATCCCGCAGGGATTCAATCGCCGATTCGACTTTATCGGGTATCTTGATCTCAACCGGGAGAAACTGCCCAATAGATTCACCGGGTGTACTGGTCACGTTAACCTGAACCAGTTGTTTATCCTCAAAATAAAGCCAAAGTCTGTCACCTTGAACGGCGTTGAGACCCTGATTGCGACCCTTTTCAAAAACATGATAGTAGCTGGTTGCCTGTCCCGAAATCTCAACAGAATCGACATGGCTATCTGTCAGAGAGATCGTGAGCATAGTTCCGGAAAGATAATTGCGGATGGACGAATGCTCTGCTGCAGTATCCATTGTTGTCGATACGCAAGCCTGGCCTTCTACAATGATAGATGCAAT
The DNA here is from genome assembly GCA_964413725.1 of uncultured Cytophagia bacterium. GTDB lineage: Bacteria > Zhuqueibacterota > Zhuqueibacteria > Residuimicrobiales > Oceaniaggregativiventaceae > CAYPUH01. The sequence continues at coordinate 3,584 of CAYPUH010000048.1, read as the reverse complement.
TTTTGTGCCATCCAAGTTCATTCGGATCTGTTCACCAATAATATAATCCCCAGCCTGTGCGGCAACGGGTGACCCGGTCAAATCGATACGCTCGTGTTCTTGCACATAGAGCAGTTTTGTCCCGGTGGCTTCCCAACGGTCACGTTTCAGAGTCACCTCCCCGCTTACCCGGATGCTGTCACCCTCGCCAAACCGCTCCATATGATTTCCGGTTATGGTCAAGGTCTGGGATGGCAAGGAATCTTTTTGGGTAAAAACAGGTTTTTCAACAACTTTCACATAGTCTTTATCACGCAGATAAAAGCCATGTTCTCCACTGAGAGTCATATTTCTCGAGGAATCGATGATCATAAACTGTTCAAGAGCCTCGACCCGTTCACGATTTCGGTCATAAACAATTTTTGGAGCAAGCATCTTCAATGTTGAATCGACAAACCGGACATGGCCCTGGGCCACCTGAATATCGGTTGCCATATCATATTCGATCCGGTCGGCATAAAGGGCTTTCTGTGGATCGTGAATTTCAACCTGTCCCATAAATACCACACGTTTTGCATCCACCTGGTGCCGTGCGTGTTCGCACCGCATGCGGGTTTCACCCTGACGGAACAATACATCGCCTTTCAAGATCCGGATGATGCGGCCATCGATCGCCCGGGATGTAAATGTCTCGGCATGAATGAGTTCAAGCTTTGGGCCTGAGCGATTCGGTTTCGCGATCAGGGCAGCCGTCACAATCAGAAACAGTACCCATACCAAAACGAAAAGTCGTCTCATTCATCTCCCTCGCGCCGTAAGGTATCAGCTTCGCTGATGGCGTTTGGAGACACATCGGGCGGCTCGGGTGTGGCTGTTGGTTTTGTGGCCTTTTCAATGTCAACGCCCTTGTGAGCCCGTCCTCTTGGCCGGATCAGATCGATGTGATGGAGTCGGGGATCGGATACGAGTCCCTCGCCATACAATGTATCGCCATCCAGTGTGGTCACCATAACATCGTGATCGGACCGGATCAGGTTTTCGGATGGATCAAAGGTTATCTTTTCTGTATAGAGCGTGATGCCGGTATCGGAACGCACTGCGACGGTACCCCTGGCGATCACATTGTTGTTTCTCTCATTCAATTCACCGGCCTCAGCTGTGAGGCGGGAGGCGCGTTCTCCGGAAGCTTGATAGAAATCCACCTCTACCCCCTGGTCAAAGAGTGCCTTTTTTGTTCCGGTATATCGTCTCATATGACCATATCGGACCACGGCTTCCAGTTGTCCTTTACGAGTGGCACGGAGAACCGAATTCCACCCCTCCTGATCGGGTACCTGTTGATCGGTACCGGATGTCTGTTTGGTCGGCTGTTGTTGCCCCTGTTGCTCGCATGCCGCCATCAGCAAGGGAAAAAGAAAGAGTATCATTGTTTTTTTCATGACACGGGATGCTCATGTCGAGTTTTCAGTTGTCGCTTCGAGCAAATCGTGAATATGAATCATTCCGATGGGTCGGTTATCTGTATCGACCACTGCGACTTGGAGAATATTATGTCTCTCCATCAGATGCATCGCCGTCCGGGCGGAACTGCCGCTGGCAACGATTTTGGGAGTCGGATTCATGATTTCACGTGCTGAAATAGCTTTAGAAAGCTTTGGATTCTGCCACAATCGTCTCAAATCGCCGTCTGTGATGATGCCCTGAAGAATGCCCTCGTTATCGACCACACAAGTTCCACCAAAGCGTTTTTTTGTGATTTCAAGGATCACATCCCTCAAGCCGGTATCCAGATGAACGATGGGCACTTTGTCGCCCACAAACATAATATCATCTACTTTGAGCAGCAGGCGACCCAGGGACCCGCCGGGGTGAAAAAAGGCGAAATCGCGTGTATTGAACTGTCTTTGTTGCAACAGAGCGACAGCCAGGGCATCGCCCATGGCCAGCGCAGCGGTTGTGCTGGCTGTGGGTGCCAGGTCGTGAGGGCACGCCTCTTCCGGAACACTTACATCGAGCACCACATCGCTCTTTGCGGCCAGAGCTGAACGCACATTTCCTGTCATCGTAATGATCGGAACACCGATTTCGCGAAAAAGAGGAAACAGCTTGGTCAATTCGCCGGTGTTTCCGCTTTTGGAGATACAGATCACGACATCATTTTTGAGGACCATACCCAAATCACCGTGAGCGCCTTCAGCTGAATGCATAAAGATCGCAGAGGTTCCGGTGCTGGTGAGTGTGGCAGCGATTTTTTTGGCCACGATACCGGACTTTCCGATTCCGGTCACGATAACACGTCCCTGAGACCGAAAGATAGCCTCCACAGCCTCACGAAACGAGTCAGACACCCGTTCGATCAGTTGCGCGATGGCCTGGCTTTCTATCTCTAGAACACGCCGAGCATCTGGAATAATTCGTGATGGGTCTCTCATAATGCCGTCACAGGGTCTCGTCGATTTAAACGGGATATCGTTCCAAAAGTTCACGTCTCAACTCATCGATACGTTTCACCTGGATGAGCAGATTTTCGAGCTTATCCAGCGGCCACATGCTGGCAGCGTCGCACAGGGCCTCGGAGCAGTTGGGATGAGTTTCGATAAAAATGGCCTCGCACCCTGCCGCAAGTGCAGCACGAGAGAGTGCCGGAACAAATTCCGGATTGCCTCCGGCGGGGTCACTGGAAGAAATACCATACACACGGATAGAATGAGTGGGATCGATCATCACCGGATATCCCAGTTCCCGCATGATCGGCAGGGATCGAAAATCCACAACCAGATTGTGGTATCCAAAAAACGTTCCGCGTTCCGTCAGCAGAATATTGTCATTGCCTTCTGCCTCAATCTTTCCGATGACGTTCTTCATATCATGAGGATCCAGGAACTGTCCCTTTTTGACATTGATGGCTTTTCCCGTGCGCGCCGCGGCGAGGGTCAGACTGGTTTGCATACTGAGATACGCAGGAATCTGGAGCACATCCAGAACCTGAGCGGCGGCTGAGGCCTCTTCCGGTGTATGAATATCCGATAACACCGGCACGCCCACACGATCTTTGACCTTCTGAAGGGTCTCAAGGCCGCTATCCAGTCCCGGGCCCTGATAGGAGGTGGCCGAAGAGCGATTGTCCTTGAGATAGGATGATTTGAAGATATAGGGAATCCCGAGACGGTCGGCAATGGTTTTGACATCAAAAGCAGTTTGGAGGGCCAGTTCCTCAGATTCGATGACACAGGGGCCGCCGATTAAAACAAGTGGGGCACGAGGCCCGATTTTTATTGAACCGACATTAATCGTCTTCATCGAATTCATCCCGAGTCTCTTGTTGTTGTTGACTGTATTTTATTTCAATGCAGGCGTTCACAAAGTCCCTGAACAGCGGATGGGCATCCATGACTCTTGATTTCAGTTCCGGATGGAATTGAACGGCAACAAACCAGGGATGGTCGCGCAATTCGATCACTTCCACCAATCCGTTATCGGGGTTGATGCCGGAAACAAACAATCCATTGCTTTGCAGAACATCCAGATAATCATTGTTGACTTCATAACGATGGCGGTGCCGTTCCGAGATGAGAGATGTTTTGTAAGCCTGCAGTGAGTTCGAC
>CAYPUH010000047.1:0-19271 GCA_964413725.1 uncultured Cytophagia bacterium | reverse complement strand
ATGATGAAGAAGTGAAACGAATGATCAATGAAATCAAAGCACTGGAAGACAGCCTGGATGAAAAGAAAAACGAGATCAAATCCATTCGGGATGAAAAGGAGCGTCAACGCAAGGAACGGGATACGGAGGCGACCACCAGTGGTGATATTGTGGATGTCGATGTTGTAGAAGAAAAAGAACCTCCGAAATCGGACGAAGAAACCAAATCCAAAACCAAAACGTCTTCGAACAAATCGGGTGATTCCAAGAAATCCTCCTGATGACCAGCATATCAGAGTGAAGGAACATGACGCAACGATTTTATTTGGTTTGGCTTTTCGGTCTCTCTTTGTTTGTGGCCTGCTCCGGAACGAGACCGATACAACTGGAACTATCCCATGAACCGCTTCAGCGACTGGAGTGGGATCCTCTTACGCTTGGACGGCAAGCGATGCCTTCTTTTCGCTTTTCTCCAATGGTGCGCGTTACGGGTGTGGGCGATCTGATGCTGGGATCCTGGGTTGTGCATGTTCTCGAACGCAGGGGAGCGGAGTATCCGTTCGATAGCACCCGAGTGATCATTGAGCGAGCTGATATCGCCATCGCCAATCTGGAGGCGCCCTTTACACGGGCGTCTGAAGCGTTTCCGGATAAAAAGTTTACCTTCAAAGTCCCTCCGCTGTATGCGGAGGGGGTCTCCGGCTCCGGTTTTGATGTGGTTAATCTGGCCAACAATCACATGCTCGACTATGGGTGTAAAGGCCTCGAAACCACACTGGAAACCCTTTCCGCGCATTCGATTGCCGCTGTCGGTGCGGGATCGCATCGATCCGCGGCCTGTGACCCGGTTTACCTCGAGCGACAGGGGATGACCCTTGCCTTTTTGGGCTTTTCATTTACGTTTCCCCGAGCGTTCTGGGCGCGACCGGATCGGTGCGGGACTTGTCATCCGGGTGAATCCCTGATGCAAGACCTGGTCGGTGAGGCGCGAGAGAAGGCGGATGTGGTGGTGGTGAGTTTTCATTGGGGACAGGAGAAACGCACGACCCCCAAGCCATACCAGATTTATTTTGCGCAACGCGCCATCGACAGTGGTGCAGATCTGGTTCTGGGTCATCATCCGCATGTGCTTCAGGGTTTGCAATGGTACCGTGGCAAGCTCATCGCCTATAGTTTGGGAAATTATGCGTTTGGTTCCTACAGTGAGACCGCACGAACCAGTATGATCCTGGAAGTGAATCTGGCGCCCAAACGTACTCTATATGGCCGGGTGATTCCCATATCTGTTTATAACAGTCAGGTCAATTTTCAACCCAAGGTATTGCGAGGAGCCGAACGACATCAGGTGATCCAACAACTCAATGACTGGTCAGCAGAATTGAATGCTGGAAAGATTTTAATCGAGCCGGATGGCCGGCTGGTACCTCCTGAGGGGGAACGGACGGGGAGGATGAGAGTCGATTGACAACCTCATCCAGGAAAGGATCCCCGTTATGCTCATTCAGCAACCCGCACATGAGCGGTTTCTGTACGGTTTGTGGCTTCATCCACCCTTTAAAAACGAGCGACTGCGAACGTGCAATCGGATCTCATTGGAGATCTGGGAACCGGGAATCCGCAACGAAGACGCAGGTCCTGATTTTCTCAACGCTCTTTTGGTTCTGGACGGCAACATCGTTCGCGGCGATGTCGAAATCCATTCCCGTTGTCAGGATTGGATCTATCATGGACATGACCGTGATCCTCACTATAATCGGGTCATTCTGCATGTGGTCACCGAGACGGTGCCGGAGGGATTTGTGACCCGTCGGCAGGATGGCCGGATCGTCCCCATTTTGAATCTAGATACGATTCTCAATGCCCCTGCCGTTATTCTGGAATCGCAATATCCCTCGACGTTCGACTCCCATGAGACACTTTCCTGCGCTCTGAGAGGCCATCCGGATCGGATCCCCTTTATCCTCGATCGGTATGGGCTGGAACGATTTGTACTCAAACGACAACGCTGTTATGAGAGAAGCCTCCAGGTCAGTTGGGATCAGGTTCTGCACGAGCTCGTTCTGGAAGCCTTGGGATATAACAAAAATCAACTGAGCTGTCTGCGTCTGGCCCGCCGGTTACCTGTGGATTGTTTGAAAGAGTATTCTGAGACCATTCCGAAGGAGACCAAAACACAGGCCGTTCGCGCCGTCTTGCTGGGGACTGCCGGACTTTTGACCCACCCCTCTCTGAATCTGGATGACTTGAAGAGACGCCGGATGGAGTCGTTCTGGCACGAGTACCGGTATGTTTACGGGGTTGAACCTCTGTTGACGACGGACTGGATGTTTTTTCGAACCCGACCGGCCAATTTCCCCACTTGTCGGTTGAATGCTGCCGCCGGACTGTTTTTGCGGCTTTTTTCCGGTGACGGTATCGCTGGCTTGTCTACATGCCTCGTCAGAACCCGTATTCAACCTTCGAAATGGGTTCGCGATTTGGTGGCTCGCGTGACAGGAGACCATTCGGAATCCGCGGGGAACCGGATTGGAACCGAGCGCGCACGAGACATTGTGGTCAATGCTCTTTTACCTGTACTGGCTGCCTGGACACGACAATCGGGGCAACATCGTCTTGAAAACCGGGTGACTGAGGCTTATCGATGCTGTCCCGGACTGGCTGAAAATTCGGCCATCCGGGACATGCGCAAACGGCTTTCGTGTCCTTCAGGGCAGATTTCATTGCGCACTGCTGTTGGCCAGCAGGGTGCGCTACAGCTTTTCCATCATCACTGTCAGGGGCCCGAGTGTCGGGCGTGTCTCTCGGCGTGACCACTCGGGTGTCCTCCCATCATATCCCCTGACAGCACTATTGACTTTTAAGCAAATATTTTATATTTTAATTGGTTTTTATCGGTGTTCCGTTCTCCATCCAGAGGTGTAAGGAGGGAAACAGGAACCCGACCCAGTAATTGGAAATGTTTAGAGCCCTTTATGAGTGCATTGAGATCCGTCTTTGTCCGTTGGCACGTGAGTATTCGGGTCTAACCGTTTACCGTCGCTGCAGACAGGGACAGGACACTCATCCTAGGATAGACATACATATGGAGCTTCAGGATATCCGACAAACCCCGGTGGTGGAACCGGGTACATTGTATGTGGTCAGCACCCCGATTGGAAATTTGCTTGATATCACCCTGAGGGCAATCGCTGTTCTTTCACAAGTAGATCATATCGCTGCAGAGGATAGTCGAACCAGTCGTGTTTTATTAAATCGTTACGATATTTCCGGCTTTGTAAGTCGCTATCATGATCACAACAAGGAACGTGTGACACCCGAATGGATCGAGCGTTTGAAGGAGGGGCAGACGGTTGCGATCATTACGGATGCTGGAACTCCTGGAATTTCTGACCCCGCCTTTTATTTGGTTCGTGCAGCTATCCGGAACACTATCCCTGTGGTGGGTATACCGGGTCCAACAGCCTGCATCAACGCGCTGGTGACCTCTGGATTGCCCACCGACCGATTTTGTTTCGAGGGGTTTTTGCCGGTCAAAAAAGGACGTCAAAAGCGTCTTTCCGAACTCAAGGATGATCCCCGTACGCTGATTTTTTATGAATCCCCCTATCGTATGGAGCGGACACTTGCAGATCTCTACAACGCTTTAGGAGATCGCGACATAACGATTGCGCGTGAGATGACCAAAAAGTTTGAGCAGATTGTTCGAGGAACATTGAAAGATATACCATCGATGGCTGGCGAGTTTCCCAAAAAGGGAGAATTTGTAATCGTTGTCCAGGGGATGACGAGAAACACAGTACAACGGATGATTGACAGGTGAAGGTTATGAAAGGTGTTCTATTACCTGAGAATGTTAAAAATGGGTTTAGGAGTCTCTTTGATCCACTGGTACGGTTTCTGGTCCAAATGAATATGAATCCCAATACCTTCACCACCCTATCTTTGATCCTCAGCTTGTTTTCGGCGTATCAGTTTGCGATGGGTTCGTTGAGGACCGGTGGGTTGTTGTTGATTCTGGGTGGATTGTGTGACATGATAGATGGCTCTGTCGCTCGTGCTGGTAACCGGGTGACCCGCTTTGGTGCCCTCTATGATTCAACACTGGACCGATACGCCGAAATCGTCATCTATTTTGGTTTGGGTCTGTATTTTATCACGCACCCTCAGGCCACGTCCACATTATACATTGTGGTGAACTTTTCGATTTTTATCGGACTGGCTGGATCCATCATGGTCAGTTACGTGCGCGCCCGTGCAGAGGGCCTGGGCTTTGAATGCAAGGTTGGATTGATGCAAAGACCCGAGCGGCTGGTGTTGCTCAGTCTTGGCGCTCTGATTGCGGAGGGGGTGCTCATGTTTATGCTGGTTTTGGTGGCGATTACCGCCAATTTTACGGCTATACAACGGGTCTGGCATATTTATACTGCTGAAAATTCCGATAAATGGCATAAATTGCCATCGGACGCCTCTCACGAGTAATGTGTCAGAGGGATCGTAGACGGCATATTGGCCATGGCCGGTGGGTTGGGACCGCTAGCCGGATCGTAACAGACTGAGGAGTTTGCTGTGCAACGCTTTATGTGTAAATCCAAAATCCATCGGGCTCGTGTGACCGATACAAGCCTTCATTATGAAGGCAGCATTACACTGGACAGAACACTGATGGAGGCAGCTGATCTTCTGCCCTATGAAAAGGTTCAGGTTGTCAATATCAACAATGGCACCCGCGCTGAGACCTATATCATTGAGGGAAAACCCGATAGCGGTGAAGTGGTGGTGAATGGCGCTTTGGCACGATGGGCGGAAAAGGATGATCTTGTTATCATCATTGCGTACGCCTGTGTTGATGAGGCGGAACTCTCCCAGTTTAATCCACGAGTGGTTCATGTCGATCTGAACAACCGTCTGGTGGATTGAACCTGACCGTTGAGGCCTGGACCTTACCCTCTCCATGGGTGCCAAACCTGTTGTCGCAGAAAAGTATTACAATAAAGAAAGGAGAATAAAGTGATCGAGAAAGGTGTTGAGATTCAGGAGCCCAAAGGCAAGTTAGGAGTATTGCTGCCAGGGTTGGGTGCTGTGGGAACCACATTGGCGGCGGGAACGCTGCTTATTCGCAAGGGACACTCTAAACCCTACGGTTCTATGAGTCAAATGGGAACCATTCGGTTGGGAAAACGAACCGAGAATCGGGTACCCAAAATTAAAGATTTCGTGCCGCTTGCCGATTTGAATACTATTGTATTTGGCGGGTGGGATTTATTCCCGGACAATGCTTACGAGTCTGCCCTGCACGCCGGGGTACTGGACAAAGAGGATTTGGACAAGGTTCGACCGGAGCTTGAAGCGATACAGCCCATGCGGGCGGTTTTTGATAATTATTATGTCAAACGATTGCATGGCACCCATGTCAAAGAAGGTGCCACCAAGATGGATCTGGCCGAACAGTTGATGGATGACATGAAGCGGTTTAAAGAGGATAACAAGTGTGACCGACTCGTGGTTGTCTGGTGTGCCAGCACGGAGATTTTTCTCGATCATGATCCCGTCTATGATTCACTGGATGCTTTTGAAGAGGGGCTTCGCGGTAATCATCAGGCTATTTCCAACAGCATGATTTATGCATATGCTGCCCTCAAACTCGGTATTCCCTATGTCAACGGTGCTCCCCATGTGACCCATGACATTCCCGCCTTGCTGAATTTGGCCAAACAGAATCAGGTACCGGTTGCAGGAAAGGATTTCAAGACCGGCCAGACGCTGATGAAAACCATTATCGCCCCTGGTCTCAAAGCGCGCATGTTGGGAGTTTCCGGATGGTTTTCCACCAATATTCTCGGAAACCGTGATGGTGAAGTTCTCGACGATCCAGGATCCTTTCGATCTAAGGAAGTGACCAAGCTCTCTGCGCTGAACTATATTTTTCAACCTGAAAAATACCCCGAATTGTACGGTAATCTCTACCACAAAGTCCGGATCAATTATTATCCGCCCCGTGGTGACAATAAAGAGGGTTGGGACAATATCGACATTTTTGGCTGGTTGGGATATCCCATGCAGATCAAGGTGAACTTTTTATGCCGGGATAGTATTCTGGCCGCACCTGTCGCGCTGGATCTGGCTCTGTTTATCGATTTGGCGAAACGTGCTGGAATGTCCGGTATTCAGGAATGGTTGTCCTTTTATTTAAAGAGTCCCATGGTGGCAGAGGGACTTTATCCTGAACATGATATCTTTATTCAGTCCATGAAGATGAAAAATACCCTTCGACACATGATGGGTGAGGATTTGATCACCCACTTGGGTCTGGAATATTATGATTGATGTGATCCCCGTTCCGGCCTCTGCCGAAACGGGGATCCGCACATCCGCAAATCACAAGTTGTCGAATGATTGACCACAAGCCTGTCGGAGTCGATTGAAACCACCAACTCATCTAAAAACGATACTTGTGACCTCCCTTCCAGCTGTTGTTGATCTGTCGTCTCAGACGATTATGTGGACGGTCGAAGCCATTCTGATTGGACGCATCAGTGCTTCCGCCTTTGCGGGTGTCGGGATGGCCATTCAAATTATGACGGCATTTTTCGCCGTTCTGTTGACGTTTGTCGTGGGGTCGAGTCTGATCATCAACCGTCACCTGGGTGCCCGTCAAAACTGGCAGGCCAATCATATTTTTGGTCAGGCTATGATGATCGGCATTTTTATGGCCTTTTTTTTCGGGTTGGTGTGGTATTTTGGTGCGGTCAACATTTTTAAAGTGATCGAGGAAAGCGAGGCGGCCCGTGCGCAAGAAGCGGGTATTACCTATCTGCGTACGGTTTCCTATTTCGCACCTCTCATCATTACCAATTTTATCGCTGTGGGTATCATTCGCGCTGTCGGGGATACTCGCTATTCCATGATGATCAATGTGATCGTCAATGGACTGAATTTTTTACTGGCTCCGCTTTTAATCTATGGCTGGCTCCATTTTCCCAGGTTGGAAGTCACCGGGGCGGCGCTGGCGGTGGGAATCGCGCACAGCGTGGGGTTTGTTATGACCCTCGCCCTCTTGCGCAGTCGGCGATTGCAGCTTTTCCTGTCCTTCCGTGAATTGACCACACCGAGATGGGAAAGCTTTAAGAAATTGTTTCGCACCGGATTGCCCACCACGCTTGAACAACTGACCTGGGCATTGGGACAGCTGGTTGTTACCAGTTACGCCGCAGGCATCTATGTGGTGGTGTTATCTACCCATCAGGTTTTTGTGAGAATTCAGGCGGTGCTCTCCATGGTATACATGGGCTTTGGCCTGGCCGCCATGACTTTGATGGGAAAAAATCTCGGTGCGTCTGACAGTGCTCTGGCTTATCGGATGGCCAAAACCACTCATCGGGTGATGATTGTGTTTGTGGCTATCATCGTCGGGGTCATGATCGTTTTTTCAAAATCCCTGATCCAGGTTTTTACCACCGATCCGGAAACGGTTGCTTTGGGCCAGAAAGCCATCTATGTCTTTGCCATCGCCCAGATCCCAAAGGCAATCAACAACGTGCTCTCCGGAAATATGCGGGGCACTGGTGATCTCAAATGGCTCATGTGGACTACGATTATCTTTGTCGTGATTTTTGAGGTGGGTCTGAACTGGATATCGGCTTTTGTGCTGGGACTCGGCCTGTATGGCATTTGGGGTGTACAAACACTGGATGAAGGCATTCGCATCATCCTGAATTATTGGCGGTTCCGTGGTGGCAAATGGCGAGGGATTGAATAGTCCAGAGACCAGATATGTTTATTACATTCGAAGGTATCGATTATTCCGGCAAGTCCACTCAGATCGAGCGATTTGCAGAACGACTCAAGCACAATGGATTTGTCTTTGGATTGTATCGGGATCCGGGGGGGACATCGATATCTGAGCGAATTCGGTCCCTATTGCTCGATCGAAATCATCAGGAAATGTCTGCCTGGACAGAATTGTTACTCTATGAAGCGGCCCGGGCTCAAATGGTGGAAGAACAGATACGGCCCGCCCTTGGAGCCGGCAATATTGTCGTTTGTGATAGATTTTTCGACAGCACCACCGCCTATCAGGGCTATGGGCGGGGGTTGGATCTGGAACGGGTTCAGCGTGCCAATGAGATCGGATCCTGTGGCCTGCTCCCCGAGATAACCTTCTATATCGATATGGAACCCGCTGAAGCCCTATTGCGTAGAGCACACAGACCCGGTACCGTCGACCGATTGGAATCGGAAGGTCTTTCCCTGCAGCAGCGGGTGAGAAAGGGATATTTGCATATTCTGGCACAGAATGCCAAGCGCATCATTCGTATCAACGGCGGGGATGATATCGATGCGATCCATGAAATGATCTGGACAGCTTTTCAGAATCGATGGGCTGTCCGGCAGAAACGGTGAGGTGTTCCATGATGAACAAAAGACTCGCTGGGCTTTTTCTGGTTGTCATACTGTTGTTCAGTTCCGCCGGCATGTCCATCGCTCAGGGGGAGACGGCTCAGGATTTGTATTATCAAGTAGCTCAGAACATTCGCCTTTATGGAAAGGTCTATCAGGCGATTACCGATCGATACGTCAAACCGGTCGATCCGGAAGCGTTTATAAAGGCTGGTATTCACGGGATGTTGGATGAACTGGATCCATATACCGTCTACCTGGAAAAAGAGGACAGTGACGAATTGCGAATCATGACACGCGGCAAGTATTATGGCGTGGGCATGCGCATTGTCATACGAAACGGCTGGTCCACCGTGGCAGAGCAACCCTTTCCCAACAGTCCTGCCGCCCGGGCGGGTATCCGTGAAGGGGATCAGATTGTCGAGATCGATGGCCAAAGCACAAAAGAGTTTAGACTGTCTGAAACCGCCAGTCACTTACGCGGGGAGAAAAAGGGAACAGAAGTCGATATCAAAATCCGGCGAGTGGGTGAAGAGGACCCCCTTTCGTTTACCCTGATTCGGGATGAGATAGAGGTGTCCGATATTCAGTATGCCGGAATGGTGGAGCCCGGAATCGGTATGGTCAAACTTGGCCATTTCAATCGTGGTGCCGGTCAACAGGTGCGAGAATCGATCGAGTCGCTGATGAATCAGGGACTCGATGGTCTGATTCTCGACCTGCGCAGCAATCCGGGCGGTCTGTTGGATGTGGCAGTTGAGGTGGCTGACCTGTTTTTGAATAAAAATGAACTGGTGGTTTATACCCAGGGACGCTGGGAAAAAAGCCGACAGGAATACCGAACCCGTCGGGAATCCCTGATCGGCGATACACCTCTGGTTGTCCTCATCGATGATTACAGTGCGTCCGCTTCGGAGATTGTCTCCGGCGCCGTACAGGACCTGGACCGCGGAGTGGTCATCGGCTCAGAATCATATGGCAAGGGATTGGTTCAAACCGTGGTGCCGCTGGACCGCAGAGGTGAAAAGCAGCTCAAGGTGACCACCGCCCAGTACTATATGCCCTCTGGTCGATTGATTCAACGGCCGGAAGTATTCAAGGATGCCGCCCGAACAGTATTATCGCTGGAGGACTCGCTTGAGACCGGAAAGGAAGCGGATGACACCGTCTATTATACTAAGAATGGACGCCCTGTATATGGTGGCGGCGGAATCAAACCCGATATCAGTGTGAAAGGTGACAGCCTCAACCGCTATGAGATCGAACTGATGCGATCCTCCATGTTTTTCAACTATGCCCTTCAATATGTCTCTGAACATTCAGATGTTACACGGGACTTTCAGGTGAATGACCAGGTGATGACCGATTTTGAGAGCTTTGTGGAACAAAAAGAGTTTGATTATCAACCGGCCGGATATGATCAGGTGGAGCGACTGGCAAAGCTAGCCAACCGACTCGACTATTATGAGGGTCTGAAATCACAGATCGATGCCCTCAAAGAGGAATTTAAAACCGTCAAGGAGCTTGAACATGAACGAGCCCGGGATCACGTCCGTCTGTTTTTGCGACGAGAGATATTGGGCAAGGCACTGGGCCGGGATGCGTATCACGTGGCATCCTTTGAGATCGATTCGACACTGAAAAAAGCTGTCGAGATTCTTCAGCATCCAGAGTCTTACCAGGCGGTTCTACAAGCACCGCAGACAAACACCACACTCAAATCCGATTGAGTGCGGTGTATGGAGGTTTGGCTGTAAGCGCCAAACAACCGCATGTTGTACTCGGAAGGAACAAGAAATAGTGAACCAATACCATACGGAAACAAACCCGAGGAGGACCGAATGACGAAATATGTGTATACCTTTGGCAATGGTGAAGCCGAGGGTCGAGCAGACATGAAAAATCTGCTCGGAGGCAAGGGAGCCAATCTCGCCGAGATGAACAGAATCGGCGTTCCCGTGCCGCCGGGTTTCACCATTACCACCGAGGCGTGTGTCGAGTATTATACAGTCGGTGCCAAAAAGATGCTGAATATGCTGGAAAAGGATGTCCAGGACGGAGTGAAATACATTGAAGAGATCATGGGAATGAAATTCGGCGATCGCAAGGATCCGCTGCTGGTTTCTGTTCGCTCGGGGGCCCGTGTATCCATGCCCGGCATGATGGATACTGTACTTAATCTGGGCCTGAACGACGAGGCGGTCAAAGGTTTGGCTGAAAAGGCCAAAAATGAACGGTTTGCCTGGGATTCCTATCGTCGCTTTATTCAGATGTACGGTGATGTGGTGATGGGATTGAAACCGGAAAGCAAAGAGGATATTGACCCCTTTGAAGAGATCATTGAGGCCAAGAAGGAAGAAAAGGGTGTCGATCTGGATACCGAACTCGATACCGATGATCTGAAAGATCTGGTGCAAAAGTTCAAGGATGCTGTCAAAAAGAATACGGGCAAGGATTTTCCCACCGATCCCTGGGATCAGCTGTGGGGAGCCATTGCGGCTGTTTTTGACAGTTGGAACAATGACCGCGCCAAAGTCTACCGCAAGATCAACGGCATCCCGGCTGAATGGGGAACCGCTGTGAATGTTCAGGCAATGGTGTTTGGCAATACTGGCGACAAATCCGCTACCGGCGTGGCGTTTACACGCGATGCTGCCACCGGTGAAGATATTTTCAATGGCGAGTATTTGATCAATGCCCAGGGTGAAGACGTGGTGGCCGGTGTTCGCACCCCGCAACAGATCACCATCGAAGGTTCCAAACGCTGGGCCGATTCGGCTGAAATTTACGAAGAGGAACGCAAATCGACTTATCCGTCGCTGGAAGAAGCCATGCCCACCGTGTATAAAGAGCTGGATGATGTGCAGCAAAAACTCGAAGAACACTATAAGGATATGCAGGATCTCGAGTTCACCATCCAGGAGGGAAAACTCTGGTTGTTACAGACCCGCAACGGTAAGCGAACCGGAGCTGCAGCTGTCCGTATCGCCATGGAGATGCTGGATCAGGGTCTGATCGATGATAAGACGGCTGTCATGCGAGTTGAACCGGCCCGACTGGATGACCTGCTTCATCCGGTGTTTGACACCGATGCCTTGAAAGCCGCCACGGTAATTGCAAAAGGCCTACCTGCCTCCCCGGGTGCTGCGACGGGTCGGGTAGTCTTTTTTGCCGACGAAGCTGAAGAGTGGGCTGCCAGGGATGAAAAGGTGATTCTGGCGCGTATCGAGACTTCCCCTGAAGATCTTGCCGGTATGCACGCTGCACAGGGTATTCTGACGGCCCGCGGCGGTATGACCTCTCACGCCGCTGTGGTGGCTCGCGGGATGGGCAAGTGCTGTGTTTCCGGTGCCGGCGGTATCAAGATTAACTACAAAGAGCGTACCCTGACTTCGGACGGCAAGACCTATAAAGAGGGTGATTTTATCTCTCTCAATGGTTCTACCGGGCAAGTATACGACGGAAAAATACAAACCAAAAAACCTGAACTGAGCGGAAACTTTGGTCAGTTGATGGATCTGTGTGACCGCTTTACCAAAATGCATGTCCGCACCAACGCAGACACACCCAAGGACAGCAAGGTCGCCCGTGAATTCGGCGCACAGGGTATTGGGCTCTGCCGGACCGAGCACATGTTCTTTGAGGGCGATCGTATCAAAGCTATGCGTGAGATGATCCTGGCCTCTGATGAACCGGGTCGACGCAAGGCTCTGAATAAAATTCTGCCTTTGCAACGCGAAGATTTTGAAGGTATTTTTGAGGCTATGGACGGCTATGCCGTCACCATTCGTCTTTTGGATCCGCCTCTGCACGAGTTTGTACCCCATGAAGAAGGCAATCAAAAAGATATGGCCGACGAACTGGGTGTCAGTGTAGAAGATGTCCGGGAAACTGTCGAGAGTCTGGCCGAATTCAATCCCATGCTCGGACATCGCGGTTGTCGTCTCGGAAACACCTATCCGGAAATCACCGAGATGCAGACCCGCGCCATTATCGAAGCCGCACTGAATTGCAAGAAAAAAGGAATCGATACTCAGCCCGAGATCATGGTTCCCCTTATCGGGACCAAAGAGGAACTCGAATTTCAGGAAGAGATCATTCGCAACGTTACCGAGCAGGTCTTTGAGGAACGTGGTGAAAAAATCGACTATCTGGTCGGGACGATGATCGAAATTCCACGTGCCGCTCTCACAGCCGACAAGGTAGCTGAGGTGGCAGAGTTCTTTTCCTTTGGCACCAACGATCTCACGCAGATGACTTTTGGCTATTCTCGCGACGATGCCGGCAAGTTTCTGCCGATCTATCTGGACAAGAACATCCTCAAAGAGGATCCGTTCCAGGTCCTGGATCAGGAAGGTGTCGGACAACTGGTCGAAATGGGAACCCAACGCGGTCGCCAGACTCGCTCCGACCTCAAGGTCGGTATCTGCGGCGAGCATGGGGGTGAACCCAGCTCGGTCAAGTTCTGCCACCTTGTGGGTATGAACTATGTCAGCTGCTCACCTTTCCGTGTACCCATCGCCCGTCTGGCTGCGGCTCAGGCTGCAATCGAGAATGAATAATCATCACACTGTGATGATGCGATATAGGACAGGCCCTTCCGGTAGCAACACCGGAGGGGCCTCTTTTTTCACTGGATCAGAACCCGAATTGTATCCTAGAGGTGAGCTCTGTGAATTCCTATGCTGTGTTTTGTGACTTTGATGGGACCGTGGCTCAAAACGATGTGGGAAATCTCGTGTTTGAAGAATTTGGAGATTCCCGTCGGTGGCAGGACCTGGTGGAGGAATGGAAAGCTGGACGCTGTGAGGCCCGTGAGTTGTGGCGTCGCCAGGCTGCCATCACCCGAATGTCGGAACGCGAACTGGAGGCGTTTGCGGCCCGACAACCCCTGGATCCCTATTTCAAGTCGTTTGTGGATTTTTGTTACCGCAATCAACTTCCCATCGCGGTGGTCAGTGACGGCATGGATGCCTATATCCACCGCATCCTGGCTGCCCATGGCTTGGGTGACCTGCCGGTCTATTGCAATCATCTGACTCTTTATGATGACCATTCGGTGAGCGTTTCTTTCCCCTACTATGAAGAGGGCTGCGGCCAGTGCGCCAACTGTAAAGGCTTTCATCTGCAATATGCCAAAGAAAATCAGCTTACCACCATTTATGTGGGCGATGGCTATTCCGATCTGTGCGCCGTACCCGAGGCGGATATTCTGTTCGCCAAGGATGATTTGGCCGAGTATTGCCAGCGACATGACCTTGCATTCCGGAGCTATCGCCATTTCGGTGATGTGCAAAATCTCATCACCGAAATAATTTCCTGATATCATGTCTTATGCACGCTTGCGACCGGGGAGACGAGTGTTGACTTTTTTGCGGATTCTCCTTACCATACATCGGGCTGGCCTACGGTTCTCTCAAATACTCACAACATACCCGGCCGCCCGTCTCCTTTCTTTTGCCATCGTGCACAACCGCCTCTGTCGGTTGCGCTGTTATCAATTCACCCGCATTCCGCTCCCATCCAGGGAGCGATGAATGAAAGAATGATGACTGTCTAACAAAGGAGCGCGCTGATGGATTTTATCAAAACCCTCGGTATTCAGGACAAAAATTACGGATCATCTACCGGACAGGTGTGGAACAAAACCAGCGATCAGGGAGAACTGGAGGTCATCTCCCCTGTAGATGGCAAACCGATTGCCTCGGTCTATATGGCGTCGGAAATGGACTATGACCGGGTGATTCGCCAGTCCCAGGAGGCCTTTAAAACATGGCGCATGGTTCCCGCCCCCAGACGGGGAGAAATCGTTCGCCAGATCGGCATCAAGCTGAGGGAGTATAAAGATCCCCTGGGCAGTCTGGTTTCCTATGAAATGGGAAAATCCCTGCAAGAAGGATGGGGAGAAGTCCAGGAAATGATCGATATCTGTGATTTTGCCGTCGGTCAGTCCCGGCAGTTGTACGGCTTTACCATGGCTTCGGAACGGGAACGACACCGTCTCTACGACCAATACCATCCCCTGGGTATCGTCGGCGTGATCACTGCGTTTAATTTTCCGGTTGCCGTGTGGTCATGGAATGCCATGATTGCCGCTGTCTGCGGTGATGTCATTCTGTGGAAGCCCTCCTCCAAAGTGCCCCTGACTGCTATCGCGGTGCAAAATATTATAAAAGAGGTACTCAAAGCCAACGATCTGCCCGAGGGCATATTTAATCTTTTGATCGGACGCGGATCTACCATCGGAGAGCGGCTTTTGGATGACAAGCGCCTCCCTCTAATTTCGATCACCGGTTCCATTGAGGTCGGCCGTCATACAGCTGAACGCGTGGGACGTCGGCTGGGACGGACTATCTTGGAGCTGGGTGGCAACAACGCGATCATTATCACCCCGGACAGTGATTTCAAACTGGCTCTGCCAGCCGTGGTGTTTGGAGCCGTGGGGACGGCAGGACAGCGATGCACCACAACTCGACGGCTGATCATTCATCAAGATATCTATGATACTTTCAAGGCGGCGCTGCTCAAAGCCTATAAAGGATTAAAGATCGGATCGCCTTTGGATCAGTCCAATCATGTGGGTCCTCTTATCGACAAGGCTGCAGTGGAAATGTTTGTTCATGCACAGGAGCAAATCAAGAAAGAGGGCGGAACCATTCTGTTCGGTGGCGAGGTTCTGGAAGGCAACGGTTACGAATCCGGTTGCTATGTCCGTCCCTGCATCGCGGAGGTGGAGAATCACTGGGATATTGTGCAGGAAGAGACCTTTGCTCCCATTCTCTACCTGGTCAAATACAGCGGCGAGGTGGATACGGCCATCGCCCTGCACAATGATGTGCCGCAGGGACTGTCGTCATCTATCTTTTCCAACAATATGCGCGAAGTGGAACAATTCTTGTCCGCTGAGGGTTCGGATACCGGTATTGCCAATGTCAATATCGGGACATCCGGCGCTGAAATTGGCGGAGCCTTTGGCGGTGAAAAGGAGACCGGTGGTGGCCGTGAGTCGGGATCGGATGCCTGGAAAGGCTATATGCGCCGGCAAACCAATACCATCAACTGGGGCAAAGAGATGCCGCTGGCCCAGGGCATCAAGTTTGAAGTGTAGAAAAAAAAGTGCCAAGATTTAAGTGTTAAGGGAAATGTGAGAAGGGATGAGGAAACAATAGGCTCTTCCGGGTTTCCCAAGACCACCGTTGTGTTGCCTCGGCCACCAATCGCCCCGGGAAAGAATTCCCGGGGCGATTGGTGTGGGCGGAAGCATCAGAGCCCGATATTTTGGATAGAAAATCCAAACTCCAAGGCCAGAACGTGTAATGTTTCTTATTCTCTTACCTCCACAAATACGGTATCCGCGATTGCGGATCCGAACACACCGATACCATCCCCCTGAAAGTGGAATTCTGGTTCGAGTAAATTGCCATCGATCTCCTGAATCTGATTGTGTGTCAGCAAATAATCGGTAAAATTTTCGTCTGCTGCATACAGGATGATCCGGTATCGGCTGAAAAACCAAGTGGTAAAGTACTCGATGTCGAGTTGAGACCGCCCCGGTCCCATCGGCGTTTGATGCCATTGAAACTGGTGTTTTAAAAAGTTGAAAAATCTCAATTCATCGGTGTCGTCCCACTCGTCAAAGTCATCTTTGTCGATCCCAAAGATATTGTCTTCGATAAAGGTATCCAGAGAGGCATCCAGCGCCACAACGGAGACGATATAAGAGTCGGTGGAGGGGGAACGGTTGTACACCAGACGCATCTTTTTGTCGTTGGGCAGATCTTCTGAATAGTTGATGGGACCCAGAAACGATTCTTCTCTTTGAATTCCAAAGCCTGCCTCCGGTACGTGTGTGCTCGAAGAGGTGACCACCTCCTGACCTTCTATGGTGGCCCCCACATCGAGTCGATAGGATTTGCCGGCCTCGATAACCCAGTCATTGCCCGAATACTGGTAGGCGAGTGTGGCAGCATTGAATTCCAGATCATAGCTTGCGTTGGCGGCCATGTCCGTAATGGTGGCCCGGGCGTCATCGATAAAGAGGTCGTTCAGTTCGATCTGCTGTTCCAGTGCATAATTGCGGGACAGCCGAATGTTGCGTGGGGGGCAGCCGGGAAACAGATATCCCTCCACCACGATCTTGGGTTCATAGGTGTCCTTGTCGATATCCACCGGAACCTCTCCACAACCCGAAAAACCGAAAGAAACGATGGCTATGAATGTTAAAAGACGTCTGACCATTGTGTTCATTTTTATCTCCAGCTCTGATTCTTGGGGGTCTCACACGGACCCCTTTTGGTTTTATCCGTTAAATTTGTTGATTTTATCAACGATTGGGTTTAAATGCTTCGATGCATTTATCACTCTTTAGAGTGATCTTAAAAGATCAGATTGAAACCCAAAGAGGGCAGAATGGGCAACATGCCCTGAACATCGATGTTCTGGATCAGGCTCTGATCCTGGATCTCGTCCTCGTATTGAATGAACCAGACGTTGCGTCGGTTGGTGGCGTTGAAAACCTGCAAAAATGGCTCAAACGTGACATGTTTGAATTTTTTGGTATACGTGACTGACAGATCCAGCCGGATATAGGGCGGTAGACGGAAGTTGTTACGCTCGGTGGGGTACAAATTGTATCCCCTGAAAAACTGTTGATCCGGCATGATATTGGTAAAATAGATAGAACTGGTGGTGGTAATGGGCTGGCCGGTGGCATAGGTGAATCCCCACCCCAGTTTCCAGGAGCCCGTGTCTTCATGCATGCGCTCTCCGCGTAATTGACGCAAAGAGTTTTTCACATCCATATTGCCAACGATGTTAAAGGTAACGGTGCGGTCATGACGGGGAACGAACCGGTTGCCCTGATTGATACCCTGGACCCGGTTTTCCACCCGGCCAACGGTTGCCGACACCCATCCGGTAAGCGGTCCGGAATTTTTTCGCAACAGAAACTCCAGTCCATAGGACTCGCCTTTGCCCTGATCATACAATCCCTTGGAAGAGTCATAGAGAGGTTCACCCTCGTCGTTATAGCTGTCGGTGCGTAGATCGACCCAAAAGAAGGGGTCGAAAAAATAGACATTTTGATAGTCCTTGAAATAGGATTCGATTTCCAGAGACCAGTCGTTGGCCACTTCCTTTTGAAAGCCGAGGATAAAATGGTTGGACTTTGCATCAGCATAGTATTCATCGGAACTGGACCAGATATCGGAGATAAACTGACGGGGTATCCGGAACAGGTATTGATGATACCGTCCGCCCGCCGCTCTCAGATTGATGGTCTCGGTGAGCCGGTATTTGACGCTCACGCGCGGATCCAGGTCCCATAGCCGGGTATCATCGTTGTTCATGATATTGTATCGCAGTCCGCTCTGTAGCTGCAACAACGGGCTTGGATTCCAGGTGTGTTGGGCATACAATGCCAGGTGACGGGGTTTTTGTTCCACAGCCACCTCACCTCCGGGAAAGTCGGATAGGTATCGCATGCGCAGCCACTTGTGTTCAAAGCCGAGTTTGAGACTGACCCCTGGCGAATAATAGTATTCAAAATTGCCCTTGACCGTATAGTCGTTGAGATCGTTTTCTTCGTAAAAATCTTCTCCCAGATCAAAATTGGCATCGTACTCGGAGCTGGTCAGCCAGAAATTACTGAACAGCTGAGCAGAAAAAATGTGAGTCCATCGCGCGCTATAGGTGGTGTTGCCCCAGTCGTACAGAATCTCTTCGGAATTGGGATTGTCGTCATCAAAAATAAAATCGAGTTTGTCATATCCCCGGTAACTGCTGAGCGTCAGTTTGTCGTTCTGACTCAGGTCGAAATAGGCCTTGAGATGACCATCCCAAAAATAATAATTTGGAATATTTTCATCCTTGAACGCATCCAGCTTGGCAATGGTTTGATCGAAATAGGTTCGCCGGATAGAGCCCGAGATGGCGCCGATGTCGCCCAATGGCATCTGCAGTGTGGTTTTGGCCGACAGGAGGCTGACACTGGTTTTACCGGCGTATTCACGACGGTTGCCATCCAGGTTGGTGACATCCAGCACAGAGGAAAGACGACCACCATATTCGGCTCCGAACCCGCCCTTGCTGATCTCGACATTTTTGATGGCATCGGTATTGAATGTGGAAAAGAGGCCGAACAGGTGTTCCGGATTGTACACGTCGGTACCGTCGATGAGATAGAGATTCTGGTCCGGTGTGCCTCCCCGGACATAGAGTTCCGAACTGAAATCGGATACGGCGGCGATCCCCGGCATGGTCTGCAGAGATCGCAGCAGGTCGGCTTCTACGATCTGTGGTATCTTTTGAATCTGGCGCGGTGTCAGATTGACCTGCGAGATGGGTTTCTGATAGAGTTTGACACTGGTGCGTTCCGAATCCGCCACCACTGAGATTTCCTCTGCCTGAATGGTGGTGGGCTTTAACTGAAAATTGATTTCAAGATCGCTGTTGGGTTCAATGGTGATCGTCTTGCTGACGGCTTCATAGCCCATATATTGCGCGACCAGTTCGTATTGTCCCACTTGCAGTTTGGGGATGGCATAAAAGCCGCTGTGGTTGGTCGACGATCCTGCATAGAGACCTTTGATGTAGACATTGGCGCCGATCAATCCCTCACCGGTGTCATCGTCATAGACGAATCCACTCACGTTACCGGTGGGTGCTGCACCCGCCACTGAAGCTGCGAGAATGATGGCTGTGATACAAAGAAATAAGCGTCTCATGGTTTTTCCCAATTGTTGGTGTCCGAGTTTTGATCTGTAGTTTCTACAAATAGCAAAAACAGCCCTTAATATACGGAAAATTGTTAACAATCGTGTTAATTAAATATTACCTGGATTCACTGGTGTCCGGTTACCGGGCACCAACCAAGTTAACTATATAATAAACAACAA
>CAYPUH010000046.1:858-19401 GCA_964413725.1 uncultured Cytophagia bacterium | reverse complement strand
GGGTCCTCGCAGAGCAGGGTATGCATACCGCTCATGATGTTCAGTCCGTGGCGGATGGCGTCGAGAACGATTATCCGCCAAGCATTGGGCAACACCCCTCCCGGCGGCGTGGTGCCCAGGACGAGTGTGTCGGGCCGATATATCAGACCGTCTTTCAAAGAAGCTACAATGGGCACACCGGCTGCGCAGTTCATCGGCCCGGAGGCATCGCGGCCGGCCTGCTCCGAGTCGATGAGGGCACAGACCGTCTCCGGTCGGTATCGCAACAGAGCAGAAGCCAGCTTGGCCGGAGTGGGGTGAGTGTTTCCCTCGGTCAAGACGATATAGCGTTCCTGTACAGACACCCTGTTCTCCCTGCTCCATTCACCTAGATACGGGGGCGGAATCCCTCACCCAACACTTCATGGACATTATTGACAATAATAAATGCCGTCGGATCGATGTGTTTGACCCGGCGCGTCAATTTCTGGATCTCTTTGCGACTGAGAACAGTATAGATCACCTCCCGGGGTTGCTGGGTATACAGACCCTGACCCTCGAGAATGGTGGCCCCGCGTCCCATCTCATTGACGATCACCTCGCCCACCTTTTCGCGCTCGGACGTAATGACCAGGGCGGATTTGGCGTAATCAAAACCATCCAGGATGACGTCGATGAGCCGGCTGGATATAAACAGCAAGAAAAAAGCGTACAGGGTCAGCGTCATGGCGTGTCTCTCGGGAGAGAGGTCCTTAAAGTGGATAATCAGCCCGGCAAAACAGATAACCATAAAATCCACCACCATGATGGCCATACCCGGTTTGATCCCCCATCGCTTCTGGGCAATTGCGGCCGCAATATCTGATCCGGCAGTGGTACCGCCGAATTTAAAGATCAGGCCCAGACCGACACCGATAAGCACCGCGCCGATCAATATGAGAAAAAGAAAATCGGTCTCCAAAAGCGTCCGGATGGCGGGATGATCGTTTAACTGAAGCGATCGCAGCCCCGGAATCTCACCCCGCAGCATGTCGATAAAGATAGAATTGACCGTAAATCCATAAAAGGTTCGCACACCAAACTGCTTTCCCAGTTCCCGGACGCCCCAGATATAGAGCGGGATATTAAAAAGCCATATCAACAAGCCGATGGGCACGCGGTTGCCCGACAGATAGTGAACCGCCATAGAAAGGCCACTCACACCACCCGGGACCACTTTGGCATCCACGAGAAAGACGCTGATTCCCACGGCCATCACAAACGATCCGATGGTGATGACCGTATAGTCCATAACCAGGTCCTTTTTGGCCTGAAAATAATTGCCGACTCTTTTCCAAACGCCTGCCATACCAGCATCCCTTATCTGAACAGCTGTCGCCCTCCGCGAATCAAGATGGTCCCAGGGCATCAGAGCGAAACGATGCAATGCTTCCGGGAAAGGGACTCACCATTTTCCCCGAATTCGCCTATGATACAAAATATTGTGATTAGTTGCAAGCAGAATGGAACGAAAGAGGGAGGTTGAATACGGACACACCACTCGACCTCCCCCGAAAGAGACAGGATGGCTCTGCAGAAACACCTAAAATTCGGTAGGAGCGTGCTGTACGCGTTGCCAGGTCTCACGCAGCTTCATCTCCTGCTGATGCAGTCGTATTCTCCAGATCTCGCCATCAATTTCGGAATAAAACCGCAATGTTTCACCGATCTGTCCGGGGACATTGGAGGCGGTATAGTGCTCCACATAAGCGGTGTCGCTCAAGTTATAGGTTCCAAAGGCGGCGAAAAAAAGAGAATCAGGATTGTTGGGAAACATTTCAATGACCGCAAAATTCTTGGGCGACAGGATCTTGTAACAGATACGGGTATTTTCGTTTGCGGAAACGACAAAGTCCTCTCCGGAATACTCGCCGCTGGTCATGCGCCATGTGCCACACAAGGATGTTTGCCGGGAATCCTGGCAAGCGGAAAAAATCACCCACAGAAGGCACCCGACCCAAAAAAGTCGTCCAAACCCCATAATTTTTACCTCCTTTTTGAGATTCAAATACCGGGTATGGGACGTTTCTTCAGACATGGAAGCTATAGGCGGTAAGGGAAATGGCATGGTGAAACGGTGGTATCCGAGGGCGACAGGACAGGAAGTGTCTGTTCTGGATGTGAATATCTCTAACCGAATCTTAATAAAAAGCCCCCAAACAGTCAAGTGCTTTATTGAATTAAATGGACACTGCTTCTGACATGACGCGCTGACGAAACGAGTGTTTGACGGCTTGCGCGAACACGGTGACGATCTGAGGAACCGTCACCGGCACACCGGACTGAACCAGGGAGGTCAAAAATTCGATATGGGATCGCCCCTGGCGATAATCTGGTTCCTCGCCGGGATGTTTCAGATAGGTGGACAGCACGGTCAATGGGACATCGACCAGCAGAGATCCCTGATAAAAATAGGTGGAACGGGACTTGAACATGGAACAGCCCAGAATCTTTCTATCACCGATGGCAATATCACTGATGCCGCGTTGATCCAGGCCCTGCACCTCAAAAGACGCCTCGAGCACCTCAATGATAAATGCGTTGATTTGCCTGAAAAAGGTAAACGGCGAGTCACTGATCGTACTGTGAAATGCGATACTCAGGCAGACCACACCCGGAACCAGCAGCACCGCCCCTCCCCCGCCACGTCGTTTGAGAATGGGAACGCCGTCCCGGTCACACCGGTCGATCCATGCTTCCCGTTCCGCGGACTGTGAACTGCCCAGCACCAACACCGGCGAGTCCGGTTGCCAAATGTCATAGATCAAGTCCCGATCCGGCGTAATATCCTCATACAAATGATCACGAATATCATGGATAGTCATGGGTTTGTCCCTGTCAGATGATCATCAAATGACACATTTTACCCTGAATAGTCACTGTTACATTTTTGTTCAGAACAGATAAAAATGAACCCTGTGCGTTATAAACGATGAACAGGGTTCTAATATACGCGTAACAGAGAAAAAGAAAAAGGCAAAACAACCTTACTGTGCAGAAATTATAAAGATCGTGACTGTGGTCATGCATTGGTTTCGGCGCCGGTTCGGTTTTGCGGTTTCTCTTGATAATCCGGTCTATGGCATGTATATTGTAAATTGAACCGGCATTCAGAATCACTTTTGTCCGAACGAAACGGTAATACATCGGAATGAAGGATTTAACACATATGGCGTCAACGAAAACGACAACGATTGCAAGAGTGCCCATGCGGGATGTGGGTCCCCTGTTCATCACGGGACCGGTGCTCCACGATGAGGTGATGGTACCTCTGGCAACCTATGAGAGTCCGTTGTGGCCGTCGGTGGACCGCGGGGCACGCCTTTCCATGCGTGCCGGCGGCATTCGCACGGTGATTGTGGACGAACGCATGGCCCGGTCGATTCTGGTCGAGGCCCCGGACGCGGAACGGGCGGCAGACGTCGCCACCGAATTGCTGAACCGGAAAGAGGATCTGCAACAGGTCACCTCCTCTACCAGTCGGTTCGCACGAGTGCTGGACGTGCACATTCAGCAGGTGGCTGCTCTGTTATATATTCGCTTCGAGTTCTTTACCGGCGACGCGGCTGGACACAATATGGTGACCAAGGCAGCCGACCGGCTCATGTCCTGGATCCTCGATGTCTATCCTGATCTCTCATATGTCTCCATATCCGGTAACGTGTGTACAGACAAAAAGAATTCAGCAGTAAATGGCATTCTGGGGCGTGGGAAAAATGTGATCGCAGAGATGATCGTCCCCCGGAAGCTCTGTTCCCGATACCTCAAAACCACACCGGAGGCCATCGTGAACCTGAATATCAAAAAAAACCTTTTGGGGAGCCTGGTTTCCGGTGGTGTTCGCACGGCAAATGCGCATTTTGCCAACATGCTGCTGGGATTTTATCTGGCAACCGGCCAGGATGCCGCCAATATCGTAGAGGGATCACAGGGATTCACTCACGCGGATATGCGGGGAGAGGATCTCTACTTTTCCACCACCCTTCCCAATCTAATCGTGGGAACCATTGGCAATGGCAAGGACCTGGACTTTGTGAAACACAATCTGGATACACTGGGATGTGACCGCGAAACCACCTCGGGAGCGAACTCCCGTCGCCTGGCGGCCATCGCTGCCGCTGTGGTATGGTGCGGGGAACTGTCGTTGTTGGCAGCCCAGACCAATCAGGGAGAACTGATGAGCGCCCATGAGCGCCTGGAGCGACGATGAACCCGACCATCAACAACCGAAAAATTGAACATATCAACATTATAGAGGATGACCCCAAAGTGGAGCGGTCGGGACACGGCTTCGGCGCCATCAGACTATGGCATCGGGCGCTGCCCGAACGGGATCTCGATAAAGTCGACACGTCAACGGTGTTTATGGGCAAAAGCCTGTCGCTTCCTTTGCTGATCTCATCCATGACCGGCGGGGATCACGAGATGTTGCGCACCATCAACCGTAATCTGGCTGCGGCAGCCGAAGCAACCGGAGTTGCCATGGGGGTGGGGTCCCAGCGCATTCTCTTTACCACTCCGAACGCAAAGGAGAGCTTTGCACTGCGGTCGTCTGCACCAAACGCGTTGCTGTTCGCCAACCTGGGTGGGGTTCAGCTTAACTATGGATTTGGAGTGTCCGAATGTCAACAGGCTGTGGACGTTCTCCAGGCCGATGCGCTCTATTTCCATCTGAATCCACTCCAGGAGGCCGTGCAGCCCGAAGGGGATCGCAACTTTTCCGGTCTGGCGGACAAACTGGTCCGGATCAACGAACAGCTGGGTTGTCCGGTTATTCTGAAAGAAGTGGGGGCCGGGATCTCTCCTCAGGATGTCGCTCTGGTCAGCGAGCGGGGAATTCGATATATCGATGTGGCGGGCACGGGGGGTACCTCATGGAGCCGCATCGAGTATCATCGTCAGCAGGGACCGGACAAGAATCGTCTCGGCCTGTTGTTCCAGGACTGGGGTATTCCCACTCCGGTGGCACTGGATCGTCTCGCCCCGTTCCAGGACAAGGTGACCCTGATCGCCTCGGGGGGCTTGCGAACCGGCATCGACATGGCAAAGGCGATCATCCTCGGCGCCTCTCTGTGCGGTCTGGCCAGTCCGTTCCTGAAACCGGCGCAGCACTCTGTGCAGGCGGTGATCGAGGTCATTGAGACATTGCAACAGGAATTTAAAACGGCACTGTTTCTATTGGGAGTGTCTTCCGTCGCCGAATTGCATAACAATCGGGACCTCATACTCGATGGGACTCGTTCAACGCCGGGTGTCTCCGGTACGGAGGATCAAAACCGATAGAGGTCTTGCGGTGGCTCCATTTACAGAGGAACCAGAGGAGGGTTCCAATAAATCACTGAACGGTTTGTGTTCATTTCATTCTAATCTCGCCAGTGTCCGGGGACAGGACATGGGGAAAACAACAACGGGAATATCGACATGAAAATCGGCATCGAGCGGCTGGGTTTTTATACCCCTCGTTATTATCTGGATCTCGCGACGCTTGCGCGCGAGCGCAATTCTGATTTTCAAAAGTATAAAACGGGGATCGGGCAGGAAAAGATGGCGGTACCCGCGCCAGATGAAGACATTGTGACCATGGGAGCCAATGCCGCGGACCGGGCCCTGGATGGACTCGATCGTCAGGACATCCACACCGTCATGTTTGCAACCGAATCGGGAATCGACCAATCAAAGGCGGGAGGGATCTATATCCATCGATTGCTGGGATTGCCTGCCCATGCCCGGGTTATCGAACTCAAGCAAGCCTGCTACAGCGGCACGGCAGCGCTGCAGATGGCAGCCGCCCTGTTGACCCGCTCTCCCAGGGGTAAAATCCTGATCATCACCTCGGATATCGCCCGCTATGGCCTGGGATCTGCCGGCGAAGTGACCCAGGGAGCGGGTGCGGTGGCCATGGTCATCTCGACAACCCCGGCCATCCTGACGCTGGATCCCGAGTCCGGAGCCTATACCGAAGATGTGATGGATTTCTGGCGCCCCAATTATCGCGATGAAGCGCTGGTCGACGGAAAATATTCGATCCGCGTGTATCTCAAAGCTCTGGGAGAAAGCTGGTCCCAGTACCACGAACTCTCCGACCGCGACTTTACCGCTTTTGGTCGGTTCTGTTTTCACCTCCCCTTTACCCGGATGGCGGAAAAAGCCATCAAACATCTGGCCAAAATATCGGGTCACAAACAGGTAGATGAAGAGGCCCTCCTGAACACCATCGCTGCCGGCTTGAGTTATAACCGGATGGTCGGCAATGTCTATACCGCCTCCCTCTATCTGAGTCTGATGTCACTTTTGGATCAGGACCCTGCCGACTTGTCCGGAACGCGTATCGGGTTGTTCAGCTACGGATCGGGGTGTGTGGGGGAACTGTTCAGTGGTGTGATCGAACCCTCTTACAAGACCGTTTCGAACCGGTCTGAGAATGAGACCTTGTTGTCAGACCGTCAGAAACTGAGTTATTCAGAGTATACAGAATTTTACACCTTTGCCTATCCGCAGGATGGCAGCGAACTCTTGTTACCTCGGCACAAAACGGGAAAATTCCGTCTGGCCTCGTTCGATCATCACAAGCGTCATTACGAGTCGGTGTCATGATATCGCGGGCTCCGGGTAAAATCATCATCAGCGGTGAACACGCTGTCGTCTATGGCAAGCCCGCTCTGGTGATGGCCATCAACCGATACGCGGAGGCAAAGGCGGACACCGGCATCCGGAATCAGGTCAGTGTCACATTATCAACCCTCGGTGTCGAGACCCATCTTGACATCGACGGCATCCTGCAGCATCGTCGTCTCCTGTATCGACATTATAACGAATTTTTGGCTGGAGAGCGTCCGATCCATGGTGTGTTGACCGGTCCGGTGGATCTGTTTTGGTTCGCAGTGGGGTCGTTTCTGGCCGCATTCGATCCGCCCATGGACACCGGACTCTGTATGCATCTGCGCTCCGATATCCCCATCGGCAGTGGAATGGGATCATCAGCGTCCACGGTGGTTTCGGTATTGCGTTGTCTGGCGGCCAGGTTCGGGATTCCCTTTGAGTCGGATACGTTTTTCGATATGGCGTTGCAGGCTGAAAAGCTTCAGCATGGCTATCCTTCCGGAGTGGATCCCTACATCGCCATCAATGGAGGGTTTATCCGCTATCAAAAAAAGGCCTCCCAACACCTGACGCCTCTGGAGGGTCCCTTTTATCTGATCAACACCGGAAGTCCGGGCACCTCCACCGGAATGTGTGTGGATCAGGTTGCACGTCGGTTCGGAGACGGTGGTATCTGGACCGAATTTGAAGAGGTTACCGACCGGTTGGAATCGGCCTTGTCCACCCATACGCCCGGAGAGATCTATTCGCTCATCCAGCAGAACCACAAACTGCTCTGTGAGATCGGTGTGGTTCCGCTTCAGGTGCAATCCTTTATTTCCGATATTGAAGCCTCCGGCGGAGCCGGTAAAATTTCAGGGGCCGGTTCGGTGCAGGGAGATCAGGCCGGAATGGTGGTGGTGTTCAGCGACACTCCGCCCCATGAACTCTGTAAACGCTATGGATATGATCTATTACCCGTGAAAGGAGATCAACTCGGTGCCCGACTCATTTCGGACTCTAGCGCCCGGCAAACTCATGCTGTTCGGTGAACATGCCGTATTGCGGGGTCATACCGCCGTGGTCTGTGCCGTGAACCAGCATATACACGTGCATCTCACTCCACAAACAGGATTTCGCATTTCCCTCAGCTCGGATCTGGGGACTCTGGAGGCTGATCTCGACGCTCTGCCGGAATCGAAATCATTTCGATTTGTACTGGCTGTGATCCGGTCGGTCCGCCGCGGGCTTCCATCCGGCTTTTCGATGTCCATCCACTCGGATTTTTCTCCCACCGTGGGGCTGGGCTCTTCCGCTGCCGTCACGGCTGCCACTGTCGCGGCGCTGCATGCCTGGATGGGCAAACCAGTGGATGCCGACAGTCTGTTCACACCCTGCATGGATATCATCCGAGCCATTCAGGGAACCGGATCCGGAGCGGATCTGGCAGCCAGCCTCTACGGGGGAACGCTCGCCTATCGAGCCGAACCGCGCCATATCCGACGTCTCGAGCATATCTTCCCTATCACCGTGGTGTATTCCGGATACAAGACCCCCACGGTCAATGTGATCCGGCAGGTGGACCAGCAGCGACAGCGATTTCCGGAACTCTACCACCAGCTGGATCATCTCATCAACAATGTCTCGCAACGGGCCGTCCGGGCCATTGAAGAGGAGGACTGGCCGGCTGTGGGAGAATTGATGAATATCAATCAGGGACTGATGGATGCTCTGAGCGTCAATGCCGGTCCGCTATCGGAAATTGTCTATGGGCTTCGTGCCGATCCTGGAATTCTGGGGTCCAAGCTGTCCGGGTCCGGTCTGGGAGACTGTGTCATCGGTCTCGGAGACATCCGGTCGAACGAATTTTTATATCCGACAATGCCTATTCAGATGAGTCGAACAGGAGTACGCGTTGAACGCCTCTGACTGTGTCCAACACTTGCTGGGTGACGCCATGCAAAATCCCGCCCGCAGCCGCGGAACCGGTCGGGCGGTTGCCAATATCGCCCTGTGCAAGTATTGGGGCAAGCGCCAGCTCGAATTGAATCTTCCCCGTACCTCGAGTCTGTCCATCTCTCTCGATCCATTGGGCAGTGAAACCACTGTCGGGCTTTGCGAGCACGCTAGCGATCAGGTCCGGCTCAATGGTCAGGAGATGGCTCCCGACGATCCGTTTTCCAGACGCCTGTCCCGTTTTCTGGATCTGTTCCGGCCGACAGAGACGACGACCTTTGTGGTGGAGACGCGCAACACCATTGCCACCGCTGCGGGGCTGGCCTCTTCAGCATCCGGCTTTGCCGCGCTGGTGCTGGCTCTCGATGATCTGTTCCAATGGAACGCTACACCCCGGACGCTTTCCATTCTGGCCCGACTGGGCAGCGGCAGCGCTGCACGGTCGATTGTTTCCGGGTTCGTCGAATGGCATGCCGGAACGCGCGATGACGGCCTGGACTCGTTTGCCGAATCCCTGCCCGATACCTGGCCAGGACTCTGCATCGGGTTGATAGAGGTGGATACACGGCGCAAACCCGTCGGCTCGAGACAGGCGATGAACGACACCGTCAACACATCGTTTCTTTATTCAAGCTGGCCGCGACAGGTGGATTCTGATCTGGCCACCCTTAAAACCGCTATCCGGAAACGGGATTTCGATCAACTGGGCAGCGTGGCAGAACACAATGCTCTTTCCATGCATGCCACCATGATATCGGCCTGGCCTCCCATCCTGTACTGGACACCCGAAACGATCCGGACTCTGCATACCATCCGGAGCCTCAGACAGGAGGGTGTACCGGTTTATTTGACCATGGACGCCGGTCCCAATATCAAACTGCTCTTTTCGGAAGAAACCATTCCGAGGATCCGGTGGGCCTTCCCGACGATCCGCGTCATCACGCCATTCGCTCCTGTAAAGTCCGGCACACTATAGAAACAATCGAGATGGAGGACGTCAATGTCATCGACATTACCCAAATCGTTTTTCGACCTGATTCAGACATCAGAAACACCCATACTGGTCGACTTTTGGGCAGAGTGGTGCGCTCCCTGTCATACCCTCACCCCATCTATTAAACGACTGGCACAGGAATACAGAGATACTCTGACCGTCATCAAGATCAATGTCGATGAAAAACAACATATTGCACAACAATTTGGAATCAGCAGCATTCCCACTCTGATCCTGTTCGACCGGGGCAAACCGGTCATGCGAATGGCCGGAGCATTGCCCTATGAGCAGCTTAAACTCAAAGTCGACACGGCACTGAAAAACCGGTAGCTTCCTGAAACAGCCGGGTGTCGACATATCACCTTCAATACAGGGGATGTGCCTATGAAACCCTCTATCCTGATCATCGCGCTGGTGATGGTCGGCTGCGGGTCTGATCCCAATCCGACCCCATGGGAAACCGTGGCCGATGGATTTCAGTTTCCCGAAGGTCCGGCCTGGAACGGCTCTGCATTGTATGTGTCCAATTGTTATGGGGACTGGCTGGCAAAAATTGAAACAGATCGGATAGACACGGCTCTGACCGCGTCACAGGATCCGCTGACCTTTTCGCAGACAAACGGCCTGGCATTTTACCGCGACGGCTCTTTGTATGCATGCGATTTCGGACTGGGAGCGGTATTAGAGATCTCATTGTCCGATGGAAGCGGTGACATCATCGCCAGCGGATTCAACCGGCCCAATGACCTGGCCTTTGGCCCGCAGGGCCATCTCTATGTCACCGATCCCAAAAGTTATGGCGCCACACCGGCCGACGGGAGGATCTATCGCATCGATGTGGAGACTCGGTCCAAAGAGCTCGTTGCAGATCGTCTCGATTTTCCCAACGGCATTGCCGTGGGTCCGGAGGGATCCACCGTTTATGTCTGTGAATCGGCAGCCCACCGTATCCTCACCTTTGCCATCGAGAACGACGGATCTCTGGGGGAGCCCACCCTATTTGCAAGTGTGCCCGGCGGGGATCCGGATGGCATCGCCTTTGACGAGACGGGCAATTTGTGGGTGGCACATTTTGGCGGCGCCGCCGTGCTGGTCTTTTCAGCCGAAGGAAAACGCATCCATACCCTTGCCACGCCCGGCAGCAAACCGTCCAATCTCGAGTTTGGCGGTCCCGATCTAAAAACACTCTATCTGACCGAAGATGAAACGAATGCCGTGTACAAAAGCCGGGTGGACATCGCCGGTCTCAAACTCTACGCCTCACCCTATGAATAGAGTCGATCACAAAATCACAGCACACAACACGGGGCGGAAAGGGGCACCGGAAGAATCATGACACTGGAGATCACCGATATCCTTATCCTGTTCGGAGTCGGTTCGCTGGCGGGATTCATCAACGTAATGGCCGGAGGGGGGTCTGCGCTTACCTTGCCGGCACTGATTTTTATTGGACTGGACAGCGCCACCGCCAACGGCACGAATCGTATCGCCCTGCTGATCCAGAATATCGCGGCCCTATCATCATTCCGTCGCGAAAAAGTTACCGGATTGAAACAGGGCGTCATCTTTGCGGCCTTTACCCTTCCGGGAGCGATTGTCGGTACCCTGGTGGCCATAGAAGTCGGCGACGAGTTGTTTCGCCGGCTGCTGGCCGTGGTCATGATCGGCATCGTCATCTCGTTGTTCGTCTCCTCTGCAAGCTCGGGGGACAACGACAGGGAGCATACCAAACCTTCTGTCTGGATCTATCCGGCTCTTTTCGCGTTGGGATTTTATGGCGGCTTTTTACAGGTGGGGATCGGATTTCTGTTGATCGCCGTGCTGTTTCATCTCGGCAGGTTTAATCTGGTCCGGGTAAACATGAACAAGGTCCTGATCATCCTGGTCTACACCATACCGGCATTGATCATCTTTGCCTGGAGTGGACATGTGAACTGGAGTTTTGGACTGTCGCTGGCACTGGGGAACGCTTTTGGTGCGTGGTGGGGAGCCCGGGTGGCGGTCAGGGGAGGTGACCGTGTCATACGAATCGTGCTCAGTCTGGCGATTATACTGATGGCCCTCAAACTGTTTGGGGTCTATTAAATTGCCTGTAACATCCATCCGGTGAGATGTGCAATGAGAATACCCCAGCCAAAACTCATCAGCGTGCCGATAATGATATATTCGGCATCCATTCGATGCCGTTTGTCTGTGACTTCACCCAGTCTCAACACGGATTTGGCGGCAACCAGAAACCCCACCCCACCCGGTTGTCCGATCAGAAACAACAAAAAGATCAACGCCCGTTCCAGCTGACCGATAACCCGTCCCCCCTCTTCAAACCCCAGCTGCTTCATCTCTCCCTGTCCAGTGCGCAGCGTGGTTTCCCGCTGTTGTCGCTGAAACGGTTTGATCAGCTGATCGATAAAAAAGGCACCAAACCGGACGCACAAAATGAGACCGGACACCAGGATCAACGCTTTGCTGTACTCGAGACCCCAGAGCCGCAGCCAGAATGAGGTGCCGGACAGCAGCCAATAGTTCTCCAACGCCACCACGCCGAGGATAACAGAGATATGCAACACCTGATCGAACAGAAAAATCAGCGGGCCATTATGGGTCATACCGGCTTTAAGCCAGTCGATGGCCACATGGGTCAGCCAGATAATCACCAGGATCTCCCAGCGAGGCCATACCCCCACCAAGAGGTAACTCAACACGGCGATAATACCGGCATGTTTTAAAAGCACCCAGAGTTTATTTTTATTGGCCACATCGTTTTGGGATTGCAATACAAAATCACCCAGCAGATGCGCCGTCACCAGAGAAATCAACAGAGTACTCGTCATCCCCGACTCCATCACCATCTTTCTGTTTCAGGTCGTAATTAACAGAGCTGTATTCTGTTGAACCCATTTTGCGGTCGATATCATCCCTCAGAGGGTCCATGTCACAGAAAATGGTCAAAATGCATTCACCGCATGAACGGACAAGACATCATACAACAGTTTTTAGAGCCTGTTTTTACTTACAACAGGCGATTTAACCGATAAAAACCCGAACCGCGGTTTCAAACCGAAGCAGGGCCGGTTCTATCGCTCCCCAACCGGCCTGAGTGAGATGTTGGGCCACGGTCTGCTGACTGACGGGATGATCATCCCAAAGTTGTGCGATCTCCTGTTGTGTCCAGGTTTGCAGAGCGCCGGTAACGGCCAGGGCCTGTTTATCGGTCCAGCCGATAGCCAGCTGATCGAACAGCCACACCATGGCCTGCAAGAGGTGTTGATCGGGATGTCCGGGCCAGATCAGGGTCATACGGTGTCGTTTCAGTATTTCCAGGCCTTCTCCCGAGAGACGAAACGCCTCGCCATCGCCTCCCGAGAGTCCTTGTTCGGGAATAAAATCCACGGTCCCGATACCGATGGCGAGTCGGCTATCGAACTGGTGAGTCTGCATAGCGGCCCTCAGGGCGGCGCGGTAAAAAAGTGCCACACGCAGGGCCTGTACAGGATCGACCACCCAAAGTTGCCAGCTGTCTCCCCGAAAAATATCCACATCGAACGGCACACTTGCCGGAAACGCCTCTCTGAGACGCCGGGAGCAGGACTGTAGCGAGGCATAGAGTTGTTTGCGATGATCATGCTTAAGACGTGAGGAATGCACCACGTCTCCGGTCAGGATGGCATAGTTTTTTTGTGGATCGATATTCAAGAGTCTCCCTGGTCACGGGTATCGAGCAAAGGACACTGCTTTAACCAATGATGCTGAGCAGCTGCTCGGTATCTTCCAGCGATTCAACCAGAAAATCGGGATCGTGTTTTTTCAGTTGATCCACCGTATAATGCGCGGCGCCCACCGCCACGGAACGGACGTTGTGAGGCTTTGTACAGTTGATGTCGGAAGGTGTATCTCCGATCACATACACATTTTCGGGATCGATGGACAGCCCATAGTGCCGGGTAAACCGTTGCAGGGCAAACGGAACGAGCTCATTGCGGACATGAGAATCATCCGCAAACGCGCCAAATGCAAACAGGTTCGAGAGTTCAAAATGGGCCAGTTTTATGCGTCCGCTGGTCTCCCAGTTGCCGGTGAGCAGGCCCATATAGACATCCTGCCGGGTCCTGAGGTGTTCAAGCAATGGGGTGACACCGGGCATGAGTTGCTTTTTAGGATTATCGACCTGCATCTCTTTTGCGATCAGCTCGAAATAGCGATTTTTATATCGCGTCAGCACGAACTCTGACAGGGGGGCCTGGTGGTGATCGAACACCTCTTTGACAATGGCGGTATCGGTTCGGCCAGCGAGTGAAATGCCCTCAAAGGCCTCTGGTATATCATGCAGCTCCTCAAAAGCCTGACTCATGGCTCTGAGGCCGGCTCCGCCGGAATGAAGCAAAGTCCCATCGATATCAAACAGCAAGAGTTTCACCAAAACAGTCCTTTACGATATACAATCAACCGGCCGGCAGGCCGAATTGTGACAGGTTCAGTTCAGGGAATTGATTTTGATCCCAGAAAACATCGTGCTGGAGAATTGCCGGCACGATGAACGGACAATAGAGTTTAAAACGATCCTTTGACACCCAGGCCCGGCTGATCCGGGAGCACCAGCCAGCCATCTCTGACATTGACACCCTCAAAGGGATCATTAGAGATCAACAGATGCCCATCCAGGTCCGGATAGTCCGTCAAGGGGGAGAGATGAGCTGCGGCCGTGATGGAGAGCGAACTCGCCACCATACACCCCAGCATAATCTTCATGTCCAGCGACCGGGCCATCCAGATCATCCGCAGAGATTCCTGCAATCCGCCCGCCTTGTCCACTTTGATATTGATGCCATGATAGGCTTCGGCCAGTGTGGGGATATCTTTGGTCCGCTTGACAGCCTCGTCGGCAATCACGGGGATGGGTGATCGTTCAGCCACCCAGGCCGTCTGTTCGAGCATATCGGCCGGCATGGGTTGTTCGACAATTTCCACATTGTTCTCCGCCAGCCACTCGATCTTGCGCAGGGCGGTCTCCTTGTCGGTCCATCCCTCGTTGGCATCCACACGCAAGGGTTTGTCGGTCACGCTGCGAACAGCCTTCATGATTTCGGGATCATTTTCCTTGCCCATCTTGATCTTGAGGATGGGATAGGGCTCTGCCTCTTTGACCTTTTGTTTGATAATCTCCATGGTATCAATACCGATGGAAAACGTGGTCCGGGGGGCTTTGGAGGCATCGAGGCCCAGAAATTGATAATACGGAATGCCCAGTCGTTTGCCAATCCAATCCATGACAGCCATATCGATGGCGGCTTTGGCCGCGGTCTGCCCCTTGCACACCTGCTGGACCTGTCTATTGAGATCCACATAATGCCAGGGAGAGGTGGTTTCCAGAATCGTCCGGGCCTTTTCAATGGTTTCATAGGTGGATTCCAGGCTTTCACCATAACGCACATTGTGGGCGGCTTCGCCCAGCCCGCTGACACCGTCCTTTTCCAGCTTGACAAACACATTATCCTTGTGTGTGCTGGTGTTACGGGAAATAGTCCAGGCATGTTTGAGTTTCAGACGTTTGTACTTGTATTCCACCAGAAATCCGCCACCGCCTCCTTCTTGCTGGGCGGCGTGTGCTGCTTTCGGTCTACCCAATCCCGAAGCGATGACTCCGGCAATGCAACCACTCATCTTTAGGAAATCTTTTCTGGACATTGTCATCAAAAACCCTCCATTTCAATCCAATCCCGGCAGCAGATACTGAATCCAAAAACCATCCCGGTCCATCAAACCCTGTGGTCGACCTCTTGTATCGAAACAGAATCGGTCGGCACCGATGTAAGGATACGCATGTTGTTGGCAGACCGCCTCAATTGAACAGACTCGTCAACAATCGTATCAGCGGCCAGAGGAACAACAGCGCCAGAATCAAGGCAATCCATCGGATATGACTTTTTTGTTGCGGAAATTCATAACCACAGATCGGGCACCGAGACTGCTCAATGTCAATCTCCACAGCACAGGAAGGACATTCCTTTTTTGTTCCCATAAGCGTCCTGATCTCTTGAATTGCCGCTCTGCACTCCGACCGATCGGACAGGGACAGAGCCCAAATGGCATGATCTATTTTTATAAATGGTATAGAAAAGTTACCAAAATAGCAAGGTTAAATATCTCCCGCAAGACCCGGATTCGGTGCATGGCAGCGAATCCGGGAGACAATACAACTGGTCAAATCGAGAATGGTTGACAAATGCTAAAGAGTTTCATATATTCAGGCACGGTTGCAGCGGTCACATACATCCGCTGTTCGCGTCATGATCCCGATTCTCAGCGCGTTCCATTTGGGGGGAGGTGAGAGTCTGATCATGAAAATATTACGCCGGTGTGGGACTGCCGGCTTTGGTTTTGAATCCTGTAGACATTTCCGGCCGTTGGCACTGCTTGCGGCAACAATGGAGGGAAAACAATGAAAGATCCCCGGTTCGACAAGCTTGCTCGTGTGCTCCTGGAGCACTCGACACGCCTGCAAAAAGGAGAAAAGGTATTAATCGAGGCCATCGACATTCCGGAAGCGATGGTCGTCGCGCTCATGCGGCGGACAGCAGAAATAGGGGGTCTTCCCTATGCCACCATCAAGCAAAACGTCATTTTACGCGAGTTGTATACGCATGCCACTGAAGAATCGATGAAAGATATGGGGTCGTGGGAAGCGGAGCGAATGAAGACCATGGACGCCTATATTGCTCTGCGAGGCAGCCACAACATCAATGAATTGTCCGATGTCGCTGATGACAAGATGAAACTGTATCAGCATCATTGGTGGGAGCCGGTGCATATTAAAATCCGGGTTCCGGAGACAAAGTGGGTGGTTTTGAGATGGCCCCACCCGTCCATGGCTCAGTTGGCCCAGATGAGCACGGAAGCGTTTGAGACCTTTTATTTCAATGTCTGCACCCTGGACTATAAAAAAATGTCCCGGGCGATGGATGCTCTGGTCAAACGCATCAAAGAGACCGACAGCGTTCATATTACCGGACCGGGCACGGATCTGACCTTTTCCATCAAAGGTATGAACCCGGTCAAATGTGATGGTGAGCGCAACATACCGGACGGCGAGGTCTATACCGCACCGGTGCGCGATTCGGTGAACGGCGAGTTGACCTATACGGCCAAAACAGTTTATCGGGGTGTGGTCCATGAAAACATCCATATGCGCTTCGAAAACGGTAAAATTGTCCAGGCCGAATCCAACAAGACCGATGAGTTGAACAAAGTCCTGGACAGCGATGACGGTGCCCGGTACATCGGAGAATTTGCACTGGGACTCAACCCCTATATCACCGATCCCATGCTGGACATTTTGTTCGATGAAAAGATCTCTGGATCGTTTCATTTCACACCGGGGCAGGCATATGACGAAGCGGACAATGGCAACCGGTCCACCGTGCACTGGGACATGGTTTGCATTCAGACGCCCGAATACGGGGGTGGAGAGATCATTTTCGATGGTGAAACCATCCGCAAAGATGGCCGGTTCGTGGTGGATGATCTCAAGCCGTTGAACCCCGAACAGCTCAAATGATAATCTGATAGCGGCAGGGTTGTCCTCAAATGAGCGTTGATTCAGGTTTCGTCCTGTGCGTCCGTGGAGACACCCTGCCAATCGATTGACCTTATCGAGAGACGTCCGATGTTACTGTTACAGGATGGATTTCAATCAAAGCGACGGGTCGCAAGTGTTCTTGTGACATCCTGCGTGCTCATCTCTGTTTGTTCTGCCGCCT
This sequence comes from uncultured Cytophagia bacterium, assembly GCA_964413725.1. GTDB lineage: Bacteria > Zhuqueibacterota > Zhuqueibacteria > Residuimicrobiales > Oceaniaggregativiventaceae > CAYPUH01. The sequence continues at coordinate 2,100 of CAYPUH010000046.1, read as the reverse complement.
GGGCGTCCCCCGATCCTGCCACACTCCTTACCTCTCGTCTTCATACCCGACTCGATAGTGAACCCGGCACCTATGCAGTGGCGTTCACCGATCTCTGCACCGGCCTCAGTGTGGGGCTTGAGGATACCGTGGTCATGCATGCTGCCAGCACCATGAAAGTGCCGGTAATGATCCGGACCTATCAACGCGCGGAGGCGGGTGCCTTTTCGCTCTCTGACTCGATACGTGTCCACAATTCCTTTGCGAGTATTGTCGATGGATCACCGTTCTCACTCGATATCCCGACGCAGAGTGATGACGGGGTCGAGAAACAGCTTGGTGGCTGGGCCTCAATTCGGGACCTGATTACGCATATGATCACCAACAGCAGCAATCTGGCCACCAATCTTCTTGTGGAGCTGCTGGATCCCGTTCAAATCACCCGGTCCATGCGGGAGCTGGGAGCAGAGACCATTGAGGTGCGTCGGGGTGTGATGGATCTCAAGGCGTATAACCGGGGTCTGAACAATGTGACCTCGGCGCGGGATCTGTTGCAGATTTTCAAAGCCCTGGCGCTGCATCAGGTGGCGTCCGATTCCTCCTGCATCGATATGATCGGTATTTTGAAACAACAGCATTATCGTGACAAAATCCCGGCGCGCCTCCCTCCCGGCGTTCAGGTAGCCCACAAAACCGGAGCCATCAGCAGCATTCATCACGATGCCGGTATCGTCTTTTTGCCTGATGGGCGACGGTATGTATTGGTCCTGATGTCGAGGGGCATCAAGGACCACACCCACAGCGCTGCCGTGATGGCGGATCTGTCCAGGCTGATTTACGATTTTATGATACACCACACTCAAAACCGTTAGATGATTCTCTATGACTGATTATGATATCACATTGCTCTTAAGCCGGGCAAAGGAACAGTTTAACCACGGTGAAATTGATAAAGCCGTCGAACTGCTGGACACGATACTCGAACGCGAGCCCAATCATCCGCAAGCCCTTTTGCTGGAGGCCCGTTCCTATCTGGCTCTGGATGATCCGGATCAGGCCCGCCAGCGGTATCAATCCATTCTCGAATCGGGTAAAGAGATCCCCCTTCTCCTACAGGCAGAGGCCGAGCTGATCCTGCATCCCGAATCCCCTCCCCTGCAAACATTTTCATCACAACCAGCGGAAAAACAGGGGGCAGAAGGTGCCTTTCTCGCCGCCATCGCCCACTATCGCGGCGGCAACATTCCTCAGACCCGCACCGAT
>CAYPUH010000046.1:0-848 GCA_964413725.1 uncultured Cytophagia bacterium | reverse complement strand
CCGATCTGATGACAGCGGTAAAAAAAGGCTTTGAATGGCAAGACGACAGTCCCGTGGATTTTATCGCTCAATATCTGATTCTCGGCGAAGACTTTTTCGACTTTGAGCAGCTCTATCTCGACGCAGAAGAGACCGTACATCAGGGCAACACCTCGCCACAGAATCGATGGTTTGCCCTGAACATGCCCATCATCGAGGTGCTGAATGCCGGCTCGTCGGACCGTCAACGGGAACGGGCCGAGTATCTGGCAGAGTTGATCAATCCAGAGAACAAACCGGTACACCTCGAATCCATGGCAGAGGCATTGCCCGAAATCGTCAGCGATTTCACCCGGTACAGCGATGATGCACGATTTGGTCTGGAAGCGAAAAAGCATCTTAAAAACAACGCCCTGGAAGACCTGGCCAAACTGATTCTGGCCATGCAACTGGAGCATCTGAGGCAATTTGCTCCTCTGCTGGGTCACGAACCCCAAGAGATCCAAACCCGGCAATTGCAAAGACTCATTCCTCTGTTACCGCATCGCATCGCGCTGACGGTCCTCTTTCTCTACAGCATCAGCGGAAGGGATGAAAATGCCCAGCACCTCAAGGATACCAGACCAGAGCCCACGCTGCTCCGCGGTCTGATCACGCTGTGCTGGACGAGTTTTTATAAAACGATCAGCACATTCCGCAGGCGTCAGAACCAGAGTTGAGTCGCCGGCAAGTCGGTCGTCTTTCACGCGGCAGGAAACCCGAATAGAGAGAGGATAACCATCGGGTCCGCACAGGGATTTCTGAACATAAATAGAAACAGAATCATAGATGTATCTTCAGTGGTGTTCGGTTTGTCGACCGGACACGGG
>CAYPUH010000045.1:13653-19439 GCA_964413725.1 uncultured Cytophagia bacterium | reverse complement strand
CCATAACACTTTGCGGTCACATTCTTTCGCATGGCACTGATGGTTTCCCGGGCGATCACTTTTTGGCCGACAGACGCCTGAATGGCAATCTGGAACATCTGTCGCGGGATCAGCTCCTTGAGTTTTTCGCAGACCCGTCGTCCCCATTCATATGCCTTTTCCCGATGCACAATAACGGAAAGAGCATCGACGATCTCGCCATTCAACAGAACATCGAGTTTGACCACCTCACCCGGACGAAAACCGATGACCTCATAATCGAAAGAGGCATATCCCTTGGTAATCGATTTCAATCGATCGTAAAAATCGAAAATCACTTCTGCCAGCGGGAATTCGTAATGTAAAAACGCGCGGCTCTTGTCGATATATTCTGTGTTGAGATATATTCCTCGTCGATCCTGAGCCAGAGTCATGATGTTACCGATATACTCGGCAGGAGTTAAAATGCTGGACCGGATATAGGGTTCCTCGACATGATCGATTTCCCCGGGCGAAGGCAAGTGGGTGGGATTGTCCACCACTTGCAGTTCACCGCTATGCGTGTAGATATGAAACTCGACATTGGGAACCGTGGAGACGAGATCCAGTTCATATTCTCGCTCCAGTCGTTCCTGAATGATCTCCATATGAAGCAACCCCAGGAACCCACACCGAAACCCGAATCCCAGTGCCTGTGATGTTTCAGGCTCGTAAAAGAGAGAAGAATCATTCAGTTTCAGCTTGTCCAGCGCTGCACGCAGATCCTCATAATTTTCAGAGTCGGAAGGGAACAGCCCGCTGAACACATAGGGTTTCACCTCCCGGTAACCGGGCAAGGGCTCGGATGCCGGATGATCGGCAACGGTAATGGTATCTCCCACCTTGGTGTCTTTAACATCCTTGGCACCGGGAATCACATACCCGACCTCGCCTGCCGAGAGCCGGTCGGCGGGCAACTGTTTCATCACCAACCGTCCCACCTCCTGGACTTCAAAGATCTTGCCCGAAGAAAAAAACTTGATTCTCTGACCGGGCCTCAACTCCCCTTCCATCACCCTCACATTGGCAATGGCGCCCCGGTACGAATTAAACATGGAATCGAAAATCAATGCCCGCGTAGGCTTTTCGGGATTTCCCGAGGGAGCGGGAATGCGCTGAACAATGACCTCCAGTATGGCTTCAACGCCTTTGCCCTCCTTGGCACTGGCAAGGATTATCTCCTCTTCATCACATCCAATCAAATCGACAATCTGATGCTTGACAACGTCCACCTGTGCACTGGGTAGATCGATCTTGTTGATCACAGGAATGATTTCCAGATCGTTGTCAATGGCCAGATATAGATTGCCGACAGTTTGAGCCTCCACACCCTGAGCGGCATCCACAACCAGTACCGCGCCTTCACAGGCCGCCAGACTACGAGACACCTCATAGGTAAAATCCACATGTCCGGGCGTATCGATAAGATTGAGTTGATACCGATTTCGATCACTCGCCTTGTAGGACATGGTTATCGCGTGCATCTTGATCGTGATGCCTCGCTCACGCTCCAAATCCATACTGTCCAGTACCTGATCGTGCATCTGCATGCGATCGAGTGTACCGGTCACCTCAAGCATTCGATCGGCCAGCGTGGACTTGCCATGATCGATATGAGCAATAATACAGAAATTTCGAATAAATGATTGATCCATAAACCGCTGTTCACCCTCTCACACTCACATAGTGCCGGATGTTCACATCTCTCGTCTCCCCATCCCGCCAATCCCGATTCAAACCAGACTTTCGGACACCTCTTCTTCGCCGGCAACTTTATGGGGTCGAAAGAATCATAACAGGATCGGAGGAAGGAATGATATACACCGCCAAATTGAATCCTAAACAAACAAGTTAACCATAAAGATCCAATAAATCAATACAAATGTCCAGAGGTCAGCGCCTGTTGTACCGTACCGGTATTATGAAACCGCTAGGGTCCGACACAGCGGATTTATCCACAGGTGCCATAAAAATCGGGAATGAAAGTATCCTTTAACTCATTCACTAAAGAGAGAGACGGGTAGCCAGTACGCGATCCTGCCCGCTCTTTTGATTCACGTTTTCATTGACTTGACGGTTGTCAATTGATATATTCATAAACAAGCCGGGACCTCCCGACGAGCGGAAAGGTGAGATCACATGAATATCGCTATGCTATGCTATCCAACCCACGGTGGAAGCGGAGTCGTTGCGACCGAACTGGGTATTGGATTGGCACAACGCGGACATCACGTTCATTTTATCAGTTACAGCTCCCCCTTTCGACTGCGCGATTTTCAAAGCAATGTCTATTACCACGAAGTCGATGTTTCAGCTTATCCCCTGTTTAAATACCCCCCCTATGATCTGAGTCTGGCCACAAAAATCATAGAGGTCAGCAAAGAAAACCATATCGACCTTATCCATGCCCACTATGCGATTCCCCATGCCATCAGCGCCTATCTGGCAAAAATGATGATGCGAAATTCAGCACCCCGCATCATCACAACCCTACATGGAACCGATATCACTCTGGTCGGAAAGGACCAGACCTTTTATGAAGCGGTAAAGTTTAGCATCGATGAATCGGACGGGGTAACCGCGGTCTCTAATTACCTCAAAGACCGGACCCGAAATGAATTCGGTATCCGCCGGGACATTGAAACGGTCTACAACTTTGTGGATACCCGGCGGTTCAATGGCGTCGCCACCCGATGCCGCAAAAAGCAATTCGCGCCCAATGGCGAAAAACTGCTCATGCACACGTCAAATTTTAGACCGGTGAAACGCCTCACCGACACCATCCGCATATTCGCCAGAGTCAAGGAATCCATCCCGACAAAATTACTGCTGGTGGGCGAGGGCCCCGATCGCCAGGCATCACACACTCTCGCCAGGCAACTGGGGGTTTTGGATGATATCATCTATCTCGGGGCACAGGACTATATCGAAAATTTATTGAGTTGCGCAGACCTGTTCCTGCTTCCCAGCGAAGAGGAAAGCTTTGGCCTGGCCGCTCTGGAAGCCCTGAGTTCCAAAACACCCGTGATCGGGACCCACATCGGAGGAATCCCTGAAGTCGTCGATCATAATATCAACGGCTTTCTTTACGAGATTGGTGATGTGGATGGTATGGCATCAGGTGCTGTGGAACTGCTCACGAATGACGGTTTGATGGAACGGTTTCAGACCGATGCAAGACAAAAAGCCATGGATGATTTTGAGGCCAAGCATATTATCCCGCAGTATGAAAACTATTACAAACAAATCATGGCATCACACTAACCCAATCCGAGCAGTCGTAGGGGTGTTACAGCTGTCCGGGATCCTCTTGAAAACGGAACACAGCTCTTGGGCAATGCCCACCATGACACCAGCAAAAATACCGGATCCAATCCACTCTTAAAACCTATAAACTCTGAACAGGAGAGAATGTATGCGTAATGTGCTCAGTCTTATCCTGGGCGGTGGACGTGGTACTCGTCTCTACCCTCTTACTCAGTTGCGGGCAAAACCGGCTGTTCCTTTGGGTGGAAAATACAGACTCATCGACATTCCCGTGAGCAACTGTATCAATTCCGGCATCCAGAAAATCTATGTCATGACGCAATTCAACTCGGCTTCCCTGAACCGGCACATCTCCCTCACGTACCAGTTTTCCCCGTTCAGCGAGGGATTTGTGGAAATCCTGGCCGCCCAGCAGACACCCGAGCATTCAACCTGGTTCCAGGGAACCGCGGACGCCGTCCGACAATACCTGTCCGCCATTCAGGCCATCAACATAAAAGAGGTTCTTATTCTCTCGGGAGACCATCTCTATCGAATGGATTACCGTCCCTTTATTGAAGAACATCGATCTTCAGGTGCCGATGTGAGTATATCGGTCGTCCCCGTGACAAAGCAAAAAGCGACTGATTTTGGCCTTTTAAAAATCGACAATGAAGGCTGGGTCCAGCAGTTCAGTGAAAAACCCAAAGGACAGGCCCTGGAGACCATGCGCGTCGATACCACCGCTCTAGGTCTCGATCCTGCTGCCGCTCGGGAGGCCCCCTTTATCGCCTCCATGGGTATCTATGTCTTCCGGCGCGACGCTCTTATCGAACTGTTGTCACAAGACCCCGAAAAACAGGATTTCGGCAAAGAGATTATCCCCTCCGCCATCGAGGACTATAAAATCCGCGCGTTTCTCTTTAACAACTATTGGGAAGACATTGGAACCATTCAGGCCTTTTATCAGGCCAACATGGAACTGCTTGAATTTCCCAATCCCAGGTTCAGCTTTTATGATGTGAATGCACCCATTTTTACCCGTCAACGGTTCCTTCCTCCTAGCAAAATTCTCGATTCGGTCATCAAAAAATCCCTTGTTTGCGAGGGCTGCATTATCGAAGACTCTCGAATAGAGCATTCGGTCCTGGGCATCCGGACACGTGTGGAAGGGGAAACCCAGATTCGCGATTCCCTGATTATGGGTGCCGATTACTTTCAGAGTCCGGAAACCATTGCGCAGGACCGTAAAGACGGTCTTCCTCCGGTGGGAATTGGCCAGAAAACCGTGATCCAAAATACCATCATTGATAAAAACGCGCGAATCGGCAAAAACTGTATGATCATCAACAAAGACCAGGTACAAGAGGGAGAAAGACCCCAGGAAGGAATATGGATACGGAACGGACTGGTGATTGTGACCAAAAACACCTCAATACCCGACGGCACGGTTATCTAACCAACCGCTTCAATATCCCAGGACACCACCGGCACCACCATGTTTTTCAAGTTTGATGTCCTCGAGCAGAGAAGATTTGATATTAATACGAAAATAAAGACGTGGATTCAATCCCGACGGCACCCAATTGAGCCGGGCTTCCCAGCAATGCAGATCCCGGTAGATGGTCAATTGATGATAGGCGATTTTCCGCTCATTCAGATCGTATTGTGCATTGTAGCCGATTCGCCAGTTTGACGTCAGCTGGACTTCCATTCCGGAGACATTCATGTAATACCGCTTGACCGGTCGCTCCGGATTGTTGCGATTGAGGGAAACATTGAATGTCATATTGAGTCGCCAGGGAATATCGAGATACCGAACGCCCTCTTTTTCATCGAACCGATTCTCTTCCGCATCCAGATTTTCCTCCAACACGCTCAACTCCTCTACCGGCACCTCTTCACCATCCAATCCCGTGGTTTCGTCAACCGCTGTATCCCGGCGTTGGTTTTGACCGGAACCCGTTTTACCCTCTCCCTGGAGCCGCAACGAGACATTGAACCGCATGGAGGTAAACCTCAGAAATGCTCCCCGAGCCCACCCCCCGGCATCAAAAAGATAATCGTTCACCCGCTGGCTCTTGCCCCGGTCCCAGCGATAAAAACTATGCGAGGTGCTGGCACTTAGACTGAAATTGCGTGCCGGATTCGCCCGCCAGGATGTGACCAGATCCGAAGCCCGATACTGATCGGCTTCGAGATTGTAACCCGTGCTGACATCCATCGAAAAGAGATCCAGTTTTCGGGTCTCCTCACCCGAACCGACTTTCATCTGGAACAGATTTGCCATATTGAACCGCAAAGAGCGGGTTCCCCGCGAAGGCGTTCCACCAAACCGGTCACGCTGGATGATGTCACCATCCGGTGATCGGATGTCCTGATAATATCCCCAAAACGAGTCGGAAAAGTCGGGTTGATACTGAAACGATATGGATGGCGTGACCACGTGTCTCACAGCCTGGATATTGCCGATACCAGGGGCGAACAGTCCATACAGTTTGGTCGTGGCCTGGGCATTGTAG
>CAYPUH010000045.1:0-13643 GCA_964413725.1 uncultured Cytophagia bacterium | reverse complement strand
GGTATGACGGGCATCAAAACCATCAACATCCTCGGAAACAACCGAACCGCTCTCCTCATCCCAGCGATACTGCTGGGTCCGGGAAAACCAGTCTTCATCGATGGAAAGACTTTGGTTGAGACCCAACCAGCCAAACACCTTGCGGGGACTGGACATGGACAGAGAAAGGGTATGTTGCATATCCAGTTCCCGCTCGGTCGTCAGATCGGCACCCGGTGACGTGGACAGCACATCACGCCTCAGATGGCGAAACCGCGAATTGTAGGAATAATAGAGATAGTGGTACCACCTGTCGTCAGTCTCAGACGACCGACGACGTTCCTCCGGACGACCGTCCTCAGGTGCAAACAGCTGACTCTGACCTTTTCGAAACGAAACCCGAGGCAGGGTTTCGCTGACACGATCGGTCTGCAAATTCTGGGTTCTGGACATATTGACACTGAGACTCAGTTTCCGGGAGGGCCACGATTTGGTATAGGTGGCATTGGAGCGCAACTCCTGCGTGAGACGGGTATTGAGATCTCGACTCACATCCTTGTAAAAACTGTTGTCACTGACAAAAAAACCACTGGCACTTAACCGGGAGGTGGGACTCAGTGTCTGACTGTGGTTGATGCGAAGATCCCAGCGGCGTTCTGTATAATCCGGTTGGTACAAAGACTGAAAATTTTTCCGTGTTAGCGATCCCGAAATCGATCCCCGCAGCCGATAGCGTATGGCGTAATTGATACCCCCCCGGAACATCCAGCCTGCCTTTTCATAGAAATCAACCATCGCCTTGGCATCAAAATACTCATTGGGAGCCCAATAGTATCCCAGCCCCCGGAGATATCGACCCTCCCGAAAGCTCTGACCATATCTCGGAATCAGCAATCCGGAATGACGTCCCCGCCGTGTGGGAAAGACCACGAACGGCAAGGCGGCGACCGGAATATGTCCGATATACATGACGATCGGTTTGGCTAGGACCTGCTCGTTATTGATCAAAATCAGACGATCGGCATGAAAATGAAAGTGCGGAGACGTATCGAGATCACAGGTCGTAAATCTGGATTCCGTCACATTCAGGGTCTTTTTATCGACGAGTTTGATCTGATCGCCCCGGTAATATCCCTCATCCAGAGAGGTACGCCCCCGGACCACACGACCTTTTTCGGTCCGGTAATTGTATTCCATGCCGTCCCCCCGCATCACAGTCCCCGCCTGTGTCAGCACCGGCGTCCCGATGACCTTTGCGACTTTGACGGAATCCTGATGCCCCTCCTTATAGACCCAGATACTGTCCACTCCGGACTTGGCCACGATCAGATTGCGGTCCCAATCGACTGTGATACGATGGGCTTCCAACGTCATATCTTTATAGCGAATCACGGCCTGACCCTGCAGCAAGGTTCGCCGTGCGTCCACCCAATTGTGTACCGTTTGAGCTCGGTAGGAGAGCGTTGTATCCAGACCGGTCGATCGCGGCGTCGAGTCTGCTTTGGCTGTCTGGGACCTCGCCGGATTCAACCAGACCGTGAGGACATACAGCAGCACACACAACCAAACGGTTTTTGTTGTTATCATCAACAGGACGTTGTTCCTCATTCATATAGGGATCGTAGCGGAATCCCGCCCGGCCGCTATAGGGGCTCGATCACCGTTTTCTTTTTGGCCACAATTGTAACAAGCGATCCTTGATTCGTTTTTCTATCCCGTTCTCGGTGGGTCGATAGAACACAGCAGGCTTTATATCTTTGGGAAAGTATTCTTGCTGACAAAAGCCGCCATGATCGTGTGGATAGTTGTAACCGGTGGCATACCCGAATTGTTTCATCATTTTTGTCGGTGCGTTGCGAAGATGCAACGGAATCTCGCCGGCAGGATGATCCCGAACCATTTGACGCGCCTTGTTAATCGCCAGGTAAGAGGCGTTGCTCTTGGGTGCCGAGGCCAGATAGGTCACCGTCTGGGCCAGCACCAGCTGAGCCTCGGGCAATCCGATATATCGAACTGCGTCAAAGGCAGAGGTGGCCAGCATCAGACCATGCGGGTCGGCATTGCCGATATCCTCAGACGCCAGGATGATCAATCGTCGGGCGATAAAGACCGGATCCTCGCCAGCTTCCAGCATCCGCGCCAGCCAATACAGGGCGGCATCGGGATCCGACCCCCGAACGCTTTTGATAAAGGCGGATATGGTATCATAATGAAAATCACCGGCTTTGTCATACGCCAGACTGCGGCGTTGCATGGCCTCATCGACAAGAGAACGCTCGAGGATCCGAGCGCCTTCTTTGTTCGTCTCCACCAGCTGAGAGGCCAGCTCAAGAGCGGTGAGCAGGTTGCGGGCATCGCCAGCCGACAGCGTCAGAAGCTGATGTTCCGCTTCCTCTGTGAGCCCGACATTCATTGATTTCAACTGTTCGTCTTGTTCCAAAGCCCGATCCAGAATGGCCTTGAGGGTCTCCTGATCCAGAGACTCTAATTTATAGACCCGGCAGCGCGAAAGCAGGGGAGCGATCACTTCAAAACTCGGATTCTCGGTGGTGGCCCCGATCAACAACAGCGTTCCGTCCTCCACGCTGTGGAGAAGCGCATCCTGCTGGGCTTTATTAAATCGGTGAATTTCATCTATAAACAGGATGGATCTCACGCTCTCCGATTGAAGCGTTCTTGCCTCTTCTATGACCGAACGCACCGCGGCCACACCTGAAGTCACCGCACTCAGTGTAAAAAATCGCGACTGCGTTTCAGCCGCGATCAGACGGGCCAGAGTGGTTTTCCCCACACCCGGCGGACCCCACAGTATCATGGAGACCAGCTGATCCTGCTCTATCGCCCGGCGCAATAACTTGCCCGATCCCAACAGATCATCCTGACCGATAAACTCATCGAGACGCCGAGGCCGCATGCGATCGGCCAACGGCCGATACGATGCAGATTGCAAAAATTGATCTTTCATAATCCTTCCCATTTCTCATCATCATCCCCACCCTGTCCAGGGTGCCGAATGATACCAAAATAGCTAAAAATCATGCGAATTTCAAGCTGGAAAAAACTGGAGAACAAACCCTGAAAAGACAAAAAAGTTGATAAAATCTGAAACAAATCCACCACCATCCAGTATACAGAACAAACCTACCTACCGGTCGGTAGGATTGTTTCTCTGCCAAAACAGAATACCCGGGACTATGAACGATTTACAGGATACTCGAAACAAAATATTCATAACCGCCGCCCACCTGTTCGCACAAAAAGGGTACAATGGCGTCTCCATGCGCGAAATCTCTGAAACAACCGGGGTGTCGAAACCCACCATTTACTATCATTTCAAAAACAAAGAGGAGATCTATACCGAGCTCGTAAGAACCGGCCTGCATTACGGCGGCGAACACCTTTCCCTGATCCGTGCACAACAGAGCTCTGTCGAAGAGAAACTGATCGATATCCTCAAAGTCCGCCTTCAGCTCTGTTATGACCACCCCGATTTTGCAAAATTTTTTCTCATCATCATCACCATGCCGGAACAGCTGCCCTTTCTCGACAAATTGAAACACGAACCACAAAAAAAACGATGTATGCTGAAAAATCTCTTAGAGGAAGCCAAAACCGCAGCAGAACTACCGGACCATATCGACACTGAAGTTGCAACGGATATCTTTGCCGGAATCACGTTTCAATATATCCGCAAAATTCTCTCGGGAGAAGAACATCGCTCAATCGATGACGTCTCCCGAAACGCTATTGAAATGATGTTTAACGGATTAACCTAATGCATTGTGGAGGAAATATGCGCACTCTTTTTTCATTCCTGCTGACGTTGCTGCTTTCCGTGTCCTTGTGGGCTCAGGACCCCCTGGTCGTCACGCTGGATGAAAGTATCGGATATGCTTTGGAGCAGAATCCTCAGATTAAAAAAGCGGAAAAAGAAAAGAAAAAGTCTGACGCCGGAATTTGGGAATCCTATTCGACCATTCTGCCCCAGATCAACGGCAATGCAAGTGTTCAACATGCGTGGGATATTCAGACCAACCGAATCCCAAACTTTATCAAACCCATGTTGGGCGATCTGGTCAATCAGATTCCGGGCGGGCAGGACATGCCGGATTTTGTCGAGATCTCCTTTGGCCTGGAAAACACCTTCCGCTATGGACTGACCCTCACGCAACCGTTGTTTTTGGGTGGAAGTGGCATCGCCGGAATCCAGATGGCCCGGGAAGGTAAACGGGCCGCCAGCGCCTCGCTGGAACAAACCCGTCAATCCATCATCTTTCAGACCACCCAGGCGTTCTTTCAATGTCTGCTCTCGCAGGCCGTTGCCGATGTGCAGGACAAAGCGTTGCAGCAGGCCGAAGCCAACCTGGATATGGTGGCCAAAAAATACAATGTCGGTACAGCTTCCAGACTCGACAGAATGAGAGCAGAGGTGGAGGTCGCCAACATCAAACCCAAACTGATCAGGGCCCGCAATGATTACAAACGGGCAAAAACGCAACTGCGGACCCTTCTGGGAATTCAGGATGATGTCAAGCTGGACATCAAGGGAGCCTTTCAATATGTGCCGGATGCATTCAGCCAGAGAGAGTTGACGGACCTCAAACAAATGGCACTGGAAAACCGTCCGGAATGGATCGCCCTTCAGGCTCAGCAACGGATCTCCAGCAAATCTGTGACCATGGCCCGCAGCCAATTTTTACCCAAAGTCATCTTTCAGACCGATTATTCATACCAGGCCATGCAGGACGACTGGGAACTGCGGCAGGATAATTTCAGCAAGGGGTTCACGTCTGCTGTCAGTCTGTCTATCCCCCTGTTCTCCGGATTCAAAAACACAACACAGTATCAGAAAGCAAAACTGGATGAAAGAATTCTGCAGGACTCGGAGAAACAATTACACGATGCCATTCTGGCCGAAGTGGAATCCTCTTATCACAATTTTCAGGAAGCCATCGAGACGTACGAATCCTCGGTGGAATCGGTGAATCTGGCTGAAGAGGCCCTGAGGCTGGCCAACCTCACCTATGAAGAGGGTGTCAGTACCCAACTGGACGTCCTCAGTTCCCAGCTGGCACTGACACAGGCCAGACTCAACAATATCTCGTCCATCTACAGCTACCAGATGGCACGATATCAACTCCGCAAGGCCACCGGCAAACTCGATAGATCGTTGGCCGTACAATAGGATCATGATCTGAAACACAAAGACTGAAACATTTATCCGATCCCGCAAAAACAGCATCAAGGAGAAATCGATGACAAAACACATGATTTATGTACTGAGCGTGGCCCTGCTTGTTCTGGGTCTCTCCGGGTGTGGACCTCAAAACACGGCCCAGGAGGAGGAGACGAGTCAAATACCGGTGCAGGTGTCAACACTGCAACCCGGTCAAATGATCCAGACACTCTCCTACGCAGGGGATGTGGAAGCTGAATTCGCAATCAAGGTTTTTTCCAAAGTCAACGATCGCGTCGAAACCTTTTATGTCGAAGAAGGGGACGCGGTGAGAAAAGGAAACCGCATCGCCAGTATTCTGGCAGAAACCATCGAACAATCTGTGCGCCAGGCCAAAGCGAGCGTGATTGCAGCCAAGGCACAGGCCGCCAATGCCCAATTGGAATTCGAACGAGCCAAACGGTTACAAGCGGAAAACGCCATGAGCCAGCAGCAATATGATGCTATCGCCACCCAATATGAAGCGGCTCAGGCGGGCCTCGAACAGGCCGAAGCCGCTCTCAAAACGGCGAAGACAAGACTCGATGACGCATTGATCACCGCACCCATCTCCGGCATCATCGGCCAACGATTTTACGAAGAGGGAGATATGGTCAATCCCGCCATGCCAGTGGTAACTGTGGTTCAGATGGATCGGGTTAAACTGAGTTTCGATGCCACCGAATCCGATCTGGGCAGCCTGAAAAAGAAACAGCCCGCCCGTCTCAAAGTGAAAAGCTACCCGGATACGCTGTTCGAGGGAACGGTAAGTAAAATCAGCCCGGTTCTCGACCCCATCACACGAATGGCCACCGTGGAAGTCCTTATTGACAACTCGGATCACATGCTCAAACCGGGAATGTTCGGTCGCATCACCGTCACCACCGGAACACTGGAGAACGTACTTGTCGTTCCGCGCTATGCTGTGATCGAAAACACCACCATGCAGCGGGAGGGAATCAGAGAACGTGTGGTGAAAAACTATTACGCCTTTGTGGTTCAGGACAGTACCGCTCGGCGACGAAAACTGACCGTCGATTACGTGAGTGACGCCGAACTGGCCGTGACAGGAGGACTTGAAACAGGCGAGAAACTGGTCGTCCAGGGACAAAACAACCTTAAAAATCAGGCGGCTGTCAAGGTTATCGAGGAGGCAAACGAGCAATGAAAATCACCGAAGTATCCATACGTCGGGGCGTGACCTTTATCATGATCTATCTGATCGCCATCGGGTTCGGTCTGTTTTCCCTGGCACGTCTCAATATAGATCTCTATCCCAAGCTGGAATTTCCGATTATCGCCATCACGACCCAATATACCGGGGTGGGACCGTTCGACATGGAGACCGTGGTCACCCGTCCCCTGGAAGAGACAGTGGCCTCGGTGGAAAATGTGGAAAAGGTCTCATCCACCTCATCCCAGGGTCTGTCGTTGGTGCTGCTGGAATTTGACTGGGGCACAGACATGAATCAGGCCGAAATCGATGTGCGCAACAACCTGGACTTTGTCCGGGATCAGTTGCCCGATGACGTCACCGATCCTCTGGTCTTTGCCTTTGATCCATCGCAGCAGCCCATCATGTTCCTGACCGTCAATTCCCAGCTTCACGGTCAGGCAGAGCTGCGCCATATATCGGAAACAGATGTGGAATCCCGTATCGAACGTATCCCCGGTGTGGCCTCGGCATTCACTTCCGGTGGCATGAAACGGGAAATTCAGGTCAAAGCCGATCCCGAACGCCTGCACGCTTATCACCTGTCCATTCAGCAGATTTCGGCTGCGTTGCAACAGAACAACCTGCAGGTCCCTTCGGGCTGGATTGATAACGATCATCAGGAACTGTCGGTAAGAACAATCGGTGAATTCTCGAGTGTTCAGCAGATTGAAAACACCAATATCACAACCATCAACGGGACGGTCATACGTGTCAAAGATGTGGCCACCGTTGTCGACGGTTTCAAGGAGCAGCGACAGCGGGTCTGGTCCGACGGCAAGCCAGCGGTGATGCTGATGGTGCAAAAACAGTCCGACGCCAATACGGTGAGTGTGGCCCGCCGCGTCAATGAAAACCTTGACGCAATCGAAACCGAACTCCCCGAAGGCGTGGAACTGGGCGTGTTTTGGGATCAATCCACTTTCATTACCCGATCCATGTCCAACCTGGGAAACACCGCCATTCAGGCCATCTTTTTGGCCTTTCTGGTGCTGTTGTTCTTTTTACAAAACTTTCGCAGCTCCCTGATCGTGGCGATTTCAATTCCGGTTTCCATCGTGGTGACGTTCGCCGTCATGGATCAGGCCGGATTGACGCTCAATATCATCTCCATGGCCGGACTGGCGCTCGCTGTGGGACTCTTGGTGGATAACTCGATTGTGGTTCTGGAAAGTATCTTCCGCTTCCGCGAACAAGGTGAATCTGCACGAGTCGCAGCAAACGACGGTGCCAGCGAGGTGTCCATGGCCATTACCGCCTCCACCCTGACCACCCTGTCCGTATTCATACCGGTGCTGTTCGTTCCCGGAATTGCAGGCGAGTTGTTCAACGAGATGGTCATCACTATCTGTTTCTCTCTGGCCGCGTCGCTGATCGTCGCCCTGACTCTGATCCCCCTTCTGTCGTCCAGAGTGCTCAAGGTCAAAAAAACCAAACGAACACGGATTGGAACACTCGTCAGCACCCGAATCCAAAACGGACTGGAGCATCTTCAATCGTACTATGCCACCAGTCTCCAATGGTCGCTGAAACATAGAAGTATTGTCGTGTTTTCAACCCTGGGGATTTTGATACTCTCGATCGTCCTACTGGTATCCTCCGGAGGCGAGTTTCTGCCGGAATCGGATAGCGGCTTTATGGAAATCAATGTGGAACGCTCTCCGGGCACCAGTCTGTACGAGATGGAAGAATCCATGAAACGCATCAATCAGATCGTACAGGAAAATGTACCCGAGGCCGAACTGGTCTATACCAACTTTGGCCAGGGCGAGGGCATCATGGCACTGTTCAGCACACGATCGTCCTCCGAAGGAGAGGTCAGCATTCGCCTGAAACCGCTGGACGAGCGGCAGCGGGATATGTTTGTCATCGAAAATCAACTGCGTAAAGAGTTCGACCGGATCCCCGATGCAGAGATCTCGTTTACCGATGGCGGTATGGGATCGCTATTTGGTGGGGCCGATATTGCTGTCCAGGTGATCGGTCACGACCTGGAAACAGCCGAACAACTGGCCAATGAAATCATGGATAAAGTCACCGATATCGACGGTGTCGTCTTTACTGAAACCAGTCTGCAGGAAGCACGGCCCGAGCTCCGAGTGGAACTGGATCGCGATCGCATCGCCGATCTGGGCTTGAGTACCGCTCAGGTGGGGAAGACGGTCAGCACCAGCATCCTCGGCAGTGTGGTGACACGCTACCGCGAAGGCGGCGATGAATTCGACATTCGCGTCCAGCTGACGGAAGAGTCACGCGCCCAAAAAAGCGACCTCGCCGATCTCCTGGTGATGACACCCACCGGTCGCACGATTCCGCTCCGCGCGATTGCAGACATAAACTATTCCACAGCACCCCAGGAGATTCAACGCGAAGACCAGGAACGAATCGTCAATGTCAACATCGACATCGCAAACCGGGATCTACAGAGTGTGACGCAGGATGTGCAGACCGTCATGAAAAATACCGCCGTACCCACGGGATTCCGCCTGGAAATCGGTGGAACCGCAGAAGATCAGCAGGAATCTTTCTTTTATCTCGGCCTTGCCATGCTGGTGGCCATCATTCTGACCTACATGGTCATGGCCTCCCAGTTTGAATCCTTTGTGGATCCCTTTATCATTCTGTTTACCATCCCCCTCTCCTTCATCGGCGTGGCCCTGGGACTGTTGCTAACGGGTACATCCTTGAGTGTGATGGCACTCATCGGTATGGTGATGCTGGTGGGTATCGTGGTGAACAATGGTATCGTGCTGGTGGATTATATCAATCAGTTGCGCACTCGGGGCTATGACCTCATGGATGCCATTGTCGAGGGCGGCAAGGTCAGAATGCGTCCGGTATTGATGACGGCTCTCACCACCATTCTGGCAATGCTTCCGCTGGCCCTCGGTCTGGGCGAAAGCGGTGAAGCGTGGGCACCCATGGCACGCGCGGTGATGGGAGGTATGTTCGTCGCCACCGCACTGACTCTGGTGGTGGTTCCCGTCATCTATGCAGCATTGGAAATTTTTGGCAAAAAAATAAAACAGAAATTCTCAAAACAATCCGCCTGATCTCAACTCCCCTCCGCCAATGGCGGGGGGGAGTCCTGCATCACCTGATAATACGCTCCGCTGACCGAATATCCCTGCTGTTGTACGTGAGGCAAATTCCTGACAGCATTGACATAAAAATCAATCTGATCCTCTTCGTAAAGCATCCCTGTCTTGTAATCCACAATATGAATACTCTTGCGGGTTTCATCCACCATCATCCTGTCGAGACGGATCTCCTTTCCGGCAAAAAGAGTATATTCGGTAAAGACTCGATCCCACCGTTCGGACGAATACAACTCCGGATGATGACCGATGAACCGATCGGCCACACGGATCATGTCAGCGATCATATCCAGAGACATCAAGGTGCCAAAATAGGCTTTTGTTCGATCCACAGCCAACTGTCGTTCCGACTCGGTGTTGAACCGGATATAGGATAGATAATAATGAACGATATTGCCCTTCATCGTGTTTTGATTGGTCAAATACATGGTTTTGAAATTGATGTGTCGCTCCGCATCGATGCGCTCTGTCTGCTCCTGCAAAAACGTTATCCGATCCGTCTGCCAGAATTCGCTGACAATAAACATGTCTTCCCGTTCGGCTGTCTTGTCCCCGACCTGTGAATGCGTCCATTCCCCGTGTTGCGCCGAGAAAACCTGGTCGTTCTGGTCAAAATCAACCGGATCAAATGCCCGGACAATGGACTGCAGCAGCAGGGCAGCCACGGGTTTCTCTTCCTGAGCCTCAACCTGGCGGAACCACTCCATCCACCCATTGCTTTTCGAGGCGGCAAAGTAAAGCCTGAGATTGCGTTTGGCGCGCGTCATCGCCACATAGAGGTTATTCAACTCCTCAATGGCAGCCCGCCGGTCTTTCTCTTCACAAAGCGTCTTTTTACCCGACCGCGGCAGTGCCTTGTCATAGTTAAAGGTGAGCGAATAATCACTGATATAACGATAGTCTGAATCATAGCGATAATAGATCTCTAACGAACGGGATCGCCGCCCGCCCCGGGCACTCACATCGTTGTAAAAAAAGACATTTTCAAATTCCAGGCCCTTGGACTTGTGAATCGTCATCAAACGAATCGCATCCACCTCTTCCAATCCCTGTTGCTGAAACCGTTCCTGACTCTCATTTTCGTCACAATAGTGTAAAAACCCCTGCAAACCGGTGTCCGTTTCTCGATCATCGTTTTCAAACTGAGCAACAATCTGGAGGAAATAGTGGATGTTTTTCAGATCGTTTTCGAGGCCAAACAATGTGGTGAGATTGAATTCCGAACAGATGGAATGTACCAGGGAGAATAACCAACCCGGCAACCCCGTAACGGTCGGTTCAGATGAGAACCGGTCAAAACGCGTCCTGTGCAAAAAACTCAGGATCTTGACCATCGCCGGCACCTGTTGAAACCGGCGGCAAAAGGCTTCCATGTCCATCGCAGGGTCAGTGGACTCTTGCCGATACGCCAGGGCAATCTGTTTCAATTGATGAGCATCGATCAGCGCCAGGTCAGAGCGGAGTACCCTGAACAGATCCCAAATATCCCGACTCACCAGAAATCGCAACAACAGCATTAACGGTCGGATCGCCCGGTGTTTCAATATGGAGCTGGAAGAATCGAGAACATAATCCAGTCCATATTCATCGAGTATTGCAGCCATCTTTTGCAGGTCTTGATTGCGCCTGGACAAAATCACACTCTGACGGGCCACATGGGGACGATTGCGAATGGCAGGCAAAACACATGTTATGACAAACTCGCGCAGTGCGTCGTCCGATTGAAAAGCACTGTTCTTCCCCGAGCTATAGGTTCGCCCCCAAACCCCGACCGAGCCGCTGAGGTCCGTCCGATGAGCCGTGATGTCCGGATAGGGCCAGTCAATGCCGAGTGCGTTCAGCTGTTCCTGAAACCGGGAATCGGAAAAGACCTGATTGATCATACCGATAACCTCGGGAGCACTGCGGTAGGAGACGTCCAGAGTGACCGATTCAGCCTCCTCCAGCAACGACGGAATGGATAGCAGCAGATCCCGCTCACCACCACGCCAACCATAGATCGACTGTTTTTCATCCCCCACCACGATCACACCACCATAGGATTTCACACCCAGTCCACTGGTCACTTCCCGGATGATCGGTAACAATATTTTGAACTGAAGGATACTGGTGTCCTGAAATTCATCGATCAGTGCGAATCGGATTCGAGCGGACAGGTATTCATAAAACGCATTGGTGACAAAGTTATCTTCGATGAGCGAAAGCTGAGGGTCATACAGGTATTTAAAGGTATAGAAGGAGATATCGCCATAGGTAAACACCTTGTCGCGAAATTTGATATCATCATATCGCTGCAGGATCAGCCGCGACAACTCCCACAACTCTTTCTCCTCCGGCAACAACCGGGCAACCAAAAGATAGTCTGCCAGAGCATCGGTGGTCTGATCCAACCGGTCCAGCAGTTGCTGCCGAAAATCTTGATGCTGTTTTTTGCGCAACAACCGTTGCCCATTCCAAAAAGGTTTCCCCTCGATCAAAAGATCCTGATGATCCAGAACAAAGGTTTCATCGTGCAAACAGTGCCGGATCCAATCGACTCCGCCCGAGGAAAAATCCACTCCTCCCGGGAAAAAAATAGAGGTATACTCTTTTTTTAAGAGTTGGTCTGCAGGCAAATCGACCTGATCCTCGTAAAGATATGTTTGAAACAGGTCCAGCATCGCATCAACGTGTTCGACAACCTGACCAAACAACTCCTCTTTCAGTGCTTGCGTCAACTGGCTATAATCTCGGTCGGGACCACTGATCTCGATCAGATAGAGGATCCACCGTTGATTCAGGATCGATCGGGTTAATGCCTCATAGTCCGCGATCGTACGACCTCCCGACCGATGAAAAAGCATCTCAATGCGTTCGAAATTGGACCGCTTTTCCAGTAAAAACGCATTGATCTCGTCGATATTGTCCTGGTGAACATGTTCATTGATGGAATACTGGGTCAATCCCAGATAGGGAGCGATGATGGTTTTGAAAACCGTGTTGGTAAACGAATCGATGGTGCTGATCAGAACCTGATGCTTGTTCATCAGCATCTCACGATACACCAAAGTCAAATAATGCCGATCATCCTCTGTGATTGACAGGTCAAAGTAGGCGTTGAGGTTGGCGATTAATTCGGTGGCTTCGGGGCGATGTTCCACCAGCACCTTCAGATGTTGAAAAATTCGATTCCGGATTTCCGAAGTGGCCTTGCGGGTAAAGGTGATCACCATGATCTCGCTGAAATGAATGCCCTGTCGCCTGTAGGTCAAGAGCAAGGCGATATATTCGAGGGAGAGTCGATAGGTCTTTCCGGTCCCGGCACTGGCCCGGATCACCTTTTTGACCAAGGAAGCGTCTTGCGAGAGGTTCGATTGAGACACGGTCACTCCATCTGTTTTCTGATCACGCATCCGTTTCCGGAGAATCGATCGTATGTCGTCGGGCCGCATAGAGATCGGCCCGGGTAATCTCCGATTCCTGGTTTTGATGACTTTTTTGCGGCGGCAAACCAAAGCCGTCCTCATAAAGCCCGATCAGAGCCCGCTCGATTTTCAATTCAAGAGAGCTCAAGAGATCTCTCTTGGCCTTTTCAGGCCCTTTTCGGGAATCGGATCCCAGGATCGTCATCTGCCAATCCAGCAGTTGAATGAAATACGATCTCACACGATCAGCCAGATCGAATGAATCGAGCAAATAGTAAAACAATTCATAAAAAAGCAACTGGGTTGGCTCGGATTTGCCGGTTTTATAATCAAAGATAAATCGCCTGTCACTCTCATCGTCTTCAATACGCAAATCTGCTCGACCCCGTATCTGAATATCGAGGCCGAGGGCATTGCTCTGGCCCGGCATCAGGGTCTTGTAGACTCGCTCCGCACGACTCAACCGTTCACGCTCCGGAATGATGGCAAGAGTTTTTTGACTCAGCCCGGTCTCGTGTAAAAAGCGAATAAATTTGCGGATAGAGGTCCGGAGTGCAGCCAGGGAGATTTCCCTAAAATAGACAAGGGTGTGATTGTGGGGGATCTTGTAGTAATAGTCGGGCCGTCGCTCCATCACGTAGACGATGGCATCGTCGATCACACGATCCGGTACCGTACTGAAATCCACCGGCTGGATCGGATACGCGGAATGCTCCAGCAGCCGTTTCCAGCAT
>CAYPUH010000044.1:0-19835 GCA_964413725.1 uncultured Cytophagia bacterium | reverse complement strand
ATCATAAATTACCAGCTCCACCCGAAAGGCCAGCCGCTCGCAGGACAATTGCCGGGTAAAATCAACAGAGGCTCATGACATCGACAAAACAAAAGGGAATACCCACTTCAATGTTCCCCTATGTCATCGACGCCACTCGCTTGTTCTCTCCCATGGATCGGATATCGGCCCTCAATCTCTCCGAAGCTCTTGTGGAACGAATTCATAAAGAGTATGATCTCTCATTTGAAAACGCCTACGATTGTGTATTCGTCCCTTATAGAGATACCGATCAGGAGAAGATCCAGGGCGCTCATCGATCTCGACAAATATTTCTACTGGACATCGAAAACTTGAAAAAATCGACGGTGATCGTCGCGCGTTTGGACGGGCTATCCAAGGATAGTGGTGTCACCTTTGAGATGGGGTATGCCAAGGCGAAAGGCATCGGCAGTGAGTGCTTGTTTACCGATTTTATTTGGCAAGGCAACACGCAAGGGGTACAATGGACCCTGGATCCGGTCATTCAGCTTGCAGACATTACAGCATTTTCCCACTACAAGCCCCCGACCACGGTTCCCTATAGAGAAGCGCAGATGCAACAAGAAAAAAATGCCATTGAAGATTTTACAAAACAAATAAAGACTCTGGTACAAATCGATGATCCTCTGAGGATACAAAAATCTCATACAAACCGATCGATATATGTCGACTGTATGGGGGGGAAATATGATTGGAATCGTCACTTTTATTGCCGACTTCCCAAAGACGATGCAATCCATCCAGCCCTCAGATGGTCCGAAACGCAAACATGGGAGCAGCTTTTACAGTCCGCTCAAACGGATCTTCGCCATGCCATGGATGCCAAAACAGCCGTGTTTATTGGCGACTGCACCGAATTGGATATGGGCACGTCATTTTTGATGGGTCTGTGCTATGGAATGGGAAAACAGATCGTTTTTCAATATACAGCCGACTCTTATTTTTGCGGTGATGGGGGACAACAGATGCGCATCAATTTGATGCTTGAACAATGTGCCCACGTCGTCACGACCTCAACTGAAGAAACGCTGGACGTCATAGCCGAGGCGAGGAGGTCAGCATGACAAAACCATCATTTGCCATTGTGCAAGCCGCACATGACGGGATAACCACACATCATTGTGGTGTGGGAACGATGGTCTTTGAATATTTCAAATCGCTAGAGTGGATCAGCCAACATAAAAACTCCCCATCGACTCTCCGCCTCTTTGGTGTGCAACCCCACTACAAAAATGTCTCGTCATATAGCCCAAAGATCTCAAACAGCATTACATCCCTGTGCCACGCTACAGGCGGAGAGGTGATCGATGTGGGACCGAGGATTCATGACCGTTGGCCAGCTATAACGTATTGGGATTGTTTATCAGAATCACTTTATCAAATCATTGTCGACTTTTCAAAACGGTTTGACGTTGTGCTTCTTCTCGCTCACGACGGCCCCTTTTCCGGAGCTGTCTTTCGGGATTATCCTGAAAATGTGCGCGTCTACTGGATTCCCCATTCGACAAGCAAAACCAATGGCTATGACACCAAAGACAATCAATTCGTTCAGAAGGAAATGTCTACGATAACAAAAATACAAAACTCAAAATCAAAAATATTATGCATTTCGCCTTTTATGCAAATGCATTTACACCAGGAATACCATGTACCCCAATCGCTGTTACACCCTTTTGAAAACGGAGTGTCTTTTTTCAATTTTCACTTTAACACGTTTAACCGATCCCCTCAAACCATCATCCTAAGCGGACGATGTGCCCCTTATAAAAACATCATCACAGCCATACAAGCCTTTGAACGAATCGGGAACAAATGTCCACAGGCTCTGCTTCTCCTCAACATCATACCGGATCCGGTGCATCTTGACTATTTTTCCCGAGTCATGTCGCTGGTAAATCAAAATGACAACATCATTCTCACACGTGAATTTTTATCCATGAAGCCCAGAGAACTCTATTCACAGCCCAGTCAGTCCATATCGTTGAGCACATCGGTGAGCGAGCCCTTTGGTTTGGCTCCTTTGGAAGCCCGGAGTTTTGGACATAGTATCGGACCCATCGTTTTGGTGCCCGACTCGGGAGGAACGGGCGATCAGGTGTCTCACGGAACAGATGGATTTGTCTATCCACAAGGACAGACTTTTGATACAATAGCAAACAGTCTCTATCATATACTCTCTTTATCCATCGACGAGCGGATAGAAATTGTAAGAAACGCGAGGATCAGAGTTATCAAACAAAATTGGCTGATCCCCAAGCTGGATCATCTCTTAAAATGTTCTGACATAGACCTCGATGCAACCGATATCATTTTAAAACAAAAAAAGGAGCTCCAAAGGGGTATCTCATCACCGCCCCACCTCACAGAGACCTCTAACGCGTAAAGACGTGCAAAAACAGCAAGAGTCCTCTATGTGTCATTCGATCCAGGTGTGCTTGATGTTTGGTTGATGTTGCTTTGATTTTGAAACGTCGAAAGGATACTCTCTCATGTACCGTGGCAAATCCTGTATGTGTATTCTTTTCCTGTTGTTCCTCTCCTGTGCTCCCGAACAAACGTCTCTCTCATCGATTCTGAATAGTGATCAGGTTTTGGTAGTGTTAACGCCTTCATTTGATGCGATGCAGGGTGTTCTATATCGATTCGAAAGAGAGGCGGGGGAGGATTGGCAAATCATCTCGCCGGATATAGACATCGTATTGGGACGCCGGGGCATGGCCTGGGGACGCGGTCTCCACCCCGAGCCACCCGCGGACCAGCCTGTCAAACGGGAAGGCGACCGCCGCAGTCCGGCCGGCATCTTTTCTCTACCCTATGCCCTGGGACTGGCACCACCGGAGCGTCTCGCACCGCTCAACATTGCCTATGAGCAGATCACCGAAACCACAGAGTGCGTCGACGATGCCGAATCGGTTCACTATAACGAGACCGTGAACCGGGACACCCTGCAGAGCACCGATTACACCTCGTCAGAACCCCTGTCTGCCTTTACCACTCAAATGGAATATGCTCTGTTCGTGGAGCACAACGTCTCTCCCCGCGCCAAAGGCGCCGGATCGTGTATCTTTCTTCACGTCTGGAAGCGTTCGGATCGGGGGACGCTGGGGTGTACGGCCATGAGTACCTCGCATATGAAAGCCATCCTGGAATGGATCGACGCGGCTCAAAATCCGCTCCTGATACAGCTGCCGGAACCGGAATATCGACGGGTCAAAGACCGGTGGGGTCTTCCGGCACTCCCCGGGACGAACAACCATTAAGGGATTAAACGGAACTCACATGGCGAGGAACCCGGCAGGATCAGGAGGACACGGGAGGAGCATCGTCCTCTGACACGGCGGTGGCGCTTTGATAAAAAAACTCCTGCAGGTGGGGATGGTCTGATTGCATCGCCTCGTCAAGGGATCCCTGAAACAGGACCCGTCCCCGGTCCAGATAGATCACGCGGTCGGCGATGCGTTTGATGCTGGAGACCTCATGAGAGACCACGAGCACGGTCATGCCCAGCTGATCGCGCAGCTCCAGAATTAGGCGATCCAGAGAGGCGGCGGTCACCGGATCGAGGCCGGCAGAGGGTTCATCGCACAACAGCAGGTCCGGGTCCAGGGCGATGGCCCGGGCCAGAGCGGCGCGCTTCCGCATGCCGCCGGACAGTTCGCTGGGCAGCCGGTCGATGGCGTGCTCGAGACCCACCGACCGCAACTTGCTTCGGATGAGTCGGTCGATGAGGAATCGTGACAGACGGCTGTTCTGTTCGAACGGGATGGCGACATTCTCACCCACGGTGATGGAATTCAACAGCGCGCCGTTCTGGAACAACACACCGATGCGCCTCAGCACCGCCGCGAATTCCGGTTCGTCCAGGTTCAGGATGTCCCGGTTGAAAATCCGGATGGAACCCGACCACGGCGTATGCAGCCGGATCAGATGCTTGAGCAGGGTGGTCTTGCCGCACCCCGACACCCCCACCAGAACCGTCACCTGCCGCTCCGGCACGGTGAGGGAGACATCGTACAATACCTGCGTGTCGTCAAATCCAGCATCGAGATGTTCGATTTGCACCAAATCAGCCACAATCATCCCCTCATCAAAAATAGAACAACAACCCCAGCAGGCTGTCCGCCAGGATCACCAGAAAAATAGAGATCACCACCGACGCCGTGGTGGCCCGGCCCACATCCTGGGAGCCGCCGCGAACGGTCAGGCCGGTATAGGCGCCGGTCATCACCACGATCCAGGCAAACACCACGCTCTTTATCAATCCGGTGAGCACATCTTTGAGAATCAGCGCCTTGACCACCTGATTGTAAAAGGGCTGCACGCCGATATCGAGATAGACCACGCCGATGGTCAGGGCGCCCAACATGCCGATAATCATCGACAGCACGGTGAGCAGCGGCAGCATGGTGGTGATGGCATAGATCTTGGGCACCAGCACGTATTGAACCGGATTGATGGCCATGGATTTCAGGGCGTCGATCTCTTCGGTCACCTTCATGGTGGCCAGTTCGGACGCGATGGCCGAGCCGCTGCGGCCGGCAAAAATGATCGCCGTCATGATCGGCCCCATCTCCCGGGTCATGGAGATGGCGATAAGGTCGGCCACATAGATATCGGCACCGAACATACGCAGCTGCGCTGCAGACTGCAGGGCTAGGATAAACCCGATAAGAAATGAAATGAGCGCCACGATGGGAAAGGCATTCATACCGATGAGCATGGCCTGATTGACAAACTCCCCCCGTCGCAATCCGCGCGGCCGAAACAGCGAGAGGCCGGCATAGTAAAACGCGTCCGCCATCAGCACGAAAAACGATTTGATGGCAAGACCAAAATCGACAAAACGGCCGCCAAGCTGCTCAAAAAAACCGGGTCGCTTTGGAGAAGGAGGGGGCTGCAACGACCGCGTGGAGAACGACTGCAGCGCGGTCGCAACTGCCGGGGGAATGTGGTCCAGGGTGACGGACACCGATTGCCCGAACGCGTTTTCCACCGCGTCATCCAGAAACGCCACCCCCGCGGTATCGATAGGGTCTACCTGTTGCAGGTCGAAAACGACAGACTCTCCGGGACAGGATGTTATCGCTTTGCTCACCTGGCGATAGAGAGAATCGACGGTCTCAAACGTCAACTCTCCGATCAGGAAAATACGGTTGTCCTCTACGCGTATTCGATTCATGAGGAAGAGGTCCGCGGCGGATGGGATTTAAAAAACGCGATTACCTTTTCGAGAAACGCGTCGTGGCCCCGCAGGATCAGGTCGCTTATCTGCACCGCAAAGGTGTTCATGCTCGTGTCCGACAACGGTTCGGTCCGTTCGTATTCATGCCGCACCACCGTATGACCGGATCGCTCATCCTGCAGTTCGAATACCAGATGCACGTGACAGGCATCCATGGCATCGGGACGGGTCTGGCGTTCCAGGGCAAAGAGTTTGCCGGACACGATATATCCCACATTGGCTTCAAAGCCCAGCGCCAGGGTCTGAAACAGCTGCAACGCGTCCAGCTCCTGGAAAATCAATTCCGCGATGGCCGCCGACGGCCGGACCGCCCAGTGATGATAATAGTAGTAACGGATCTCATGCGATCCCGATCGGGACACGATGCGCGTGTCATCAAAGGCATTGGACACATCGAAATCCCGCACATCCACCGATACCGGAATCGGGGTTTCGATATCCAGGACTTTGAATCGATCGTCCTGCGGGGCATCGAGAACATAATAATTGCGCACCAACGTGCGTTTCGAACACCCCACCAGACCCAGTGTTATAACAACCCCCAATACAAACAGTTTTTTTATAGACATGTCAACCTCTCCGGCCTCTCATATAAAGATATCTATTCCAGATCGGAATCCGGTGCATTTTTAGGCCTCGAGCCTCTCACCAGCACCGAAGGATCTTCGGCGATCTGTCGGGTAAACTGATTCAGATGTTCTGAACTCTCGCGCATGGATTCAATGGTTTCAAACAGATCGACCCGACTTTTCGAAAAGGCAACTTCAAATTCACCCAGCATTCGGTTGGTATGAGCCAGCGCCTGGTTGAGATCCTGGATCACCTGGACCATTTCCGCCTCTTTCAGAGATTCCGAAATCTCGATCAGGTTGCCCATGATGCGGTTCAGCGTATCCGATTTGGCGAGCCGGTTGGCCTGTTGCACGATCTTCTGAGTCCCGAGCACCACCGTATGCAAATCCTCGGAAATTATTTCCGCATTGGACAGGGTCGCGGAAAAGGATTCCTGGTTTTCACCCATCACCTGATTCAGTGTCTGCAAAGTGTTGGTCAGTTCCAGGGTCAGGAGTGTAAATTCCTGCCGTTGTTCATCGCCGGTCATGGAGGCGAGATTGTTCAAAACCAACTCTGCCTTTTCGGCTATGATCTCCGCACGGCCGGTGATCTGTTCGGTTATGGACCGCCCGGGTTGAATAAATCCGCCCGGCTCCAGGGACTCGGCCTCATTGCTTCCCCCGCGCAACTCGATGAATTTCAGTCCGGTGATCCCCAGCATGTTGATCGCGGCCCGGGTATCGGTTTTGATGGGGGTGTCCTGTTCCAGGCTCACCTCCACGATCACGCGGCGGATGTCCTCGGGATCGATATAGATATCGCTCACATAGCCGACGGACAGGCCGTGATATTTCACCGAACTCCCCTCCTGCAGTCCAGTCAGCGAGCTGTCGCGATAGCCGATGTAATAGACGTCCCGCTCCCGGAAAACTTTGGGAGCCACAATCGCTGCAATCACGGCCACCGCCACCACCACCGCAATAACGGCAAATACCCCCAACCGAATTTTTTGTGATTTGGTTACCATAATGCGAATCCCACCTGTTGGTCATACTCCCATAACCCGGAAGCGTGGTTTCAGGAGCCAATATATAGTAACATTCTTGGCCTATACTCTCTTCCCATATATAGTGAGACTTTAACAAAATGGCAAATGGTATTTTGTGAGGGATGATTCCCGGTTATTGTCCTGCAATATCTACGGACGGTATACGCTGCCGCGCCAGAACCGCGAGGTCGTTCAGGCGTTGCCGGGGTGTGCGGGTCCAGGTTCGCATCATCGGATCGGGCAGGTCGGGGTGGGGACAAAACGGCTGCAGGACATAATGACGGGCCCCGTGAAGCGTCTGCAGCATCGATTCCATCTCCGCATCGATATGAAAGGGCTGCAGCACGGTGGTTCGAAAGGTTACATCACACTCTGCATTCATGAGCTGATGAATGGAATCTTTGATGCGATCGGTGTCCGTAAAGCCGGTCAGTTGCGGATAGCGTGACAGGGAGCATTTGAAATCCATGGCAACGCTGTTGACGGCATCCAGCACCCGACCCAGCATGTCGGGCCGGGAGCCATTGGTGTCGAGTTTAACCCGAAAGCCCTGTGAGGAAAAAAACCGGACCAACTCGGGAAGATCGGAAGAGAGTGTGGGCTCGCCCCCTGTAATCGTCACCGCATCGATCCAGTCGCGACGAAACTGGTCACACAAGGATCGCAACCGTTTCCAGGACACCCCATGGGGTTTGCGGATCATCAGGTCTGTGTTGTGACAGAATCCACAGCTAAAATTACACCCTGAAAGGAACAACACAGCGGAGAGATGACCCGGATAATCGATCAGGGACGGCTGTTTTCGTACGGCATATACGGGAGAGGAACTCATAATGACGGCACCGGCTCCTCCACCTCGCTGCTCTTCGCCGCTGCCAGGACTGTTTCGATGGTCGCCGGGGTCAACAAGCCTTTGCCAGCCGAACCATAGTTTGTCTGAACGCCGAGATAGAGATACAACAGAGACGACTCGGAGCATCTGGCCGTCGCCGGTGTGAGGGTTTGAGGGAGCGGTATGTAGCGTTGGGACGCGGCATCCCAGCGGGAGACCACAAATCCGGGAATCCGGGATGGATTGAGACATTCGGCCTGGGCAAACGCCACCAACCCGGATACCGTTGTCACATCATGGACAATTTTGTCAAAATCGGCCCATTCCTCCCGCGCCAGAACGTCATCGAGTCTGCGTTTGAGTACCGTGCATTTTTCACAATCGGGTTTGCCGAATACAGCTATTTGAAAGGGTTTGGGCATGGCATTCACTCCATTGTTGGCACTGCAGCGAACGATTCGGTGCCGTCTGCGATGGACCGTTTTCCATCTGCGGTTTCGAGTATGTCTTCTTCAGCGGTTTCGATCTGATACTGACCCTGGTGACGGTCCAACAGCTCTCCGTGGCGCTTGGATTGATTCCAGTTTTCGATCTTGCTGAAATATCCCACCACCCGGGTCTCGCCATACACCTGGTCGGATCCACAGTTAAGGCAGGTTTCGTGCAAGCCACGTTCCTGATGATAACACCGGGTGCAGTACGTAAACTCCGGCGATATGGTGAGTTGAGCGCATTGTGTGCGACAAAACGTTTCGCGAACCAACTGGAAAACAGAGCCGGCAGAGGGGTGTTCCTCACCTACAAAGGCGTGGATGATGGCCCCGGATTCGATCATGCTGTGGTATTTACTCTGTTCCCGGATGCGCTCAACCAGAGTCGTATTGGCATTGGCGGCAAAATGGATCGAGTTGGTGTAATAGAGAGAATCCGCCTCGCGACTGCCCTTGACAATGGATTCGGCTTCGGGGGCAAAATAGATCATATCGGTTTTTGCGAGCCGACGTGCCGCGCTCTCGGCCGGTGATTCTTCCAGGCTGAATTTCAGGTTATACTGTTTCGATAACTGCTGCGCCTTGAGATACATGTGCGCGATCAGACGCAATCCCAGCTCCCGGGCCGACTCGCTGTGATCCAATTCCTTTCCGGCGATAAACTGAATCGCTTCGTTGACGCCGATCAGTCCGATGATATAAGTACATTTGTCCAGTTCCACATAGGGACGGCCATCACAGGCGGGTTGTCCGATCTGATAGAGGGGATGCCCCCGTTGGGACATCATGTCGGCAATCTTTTCTTTCTTTTGCATATGAACCTCTGCGCAGAGATCCATCACGCGCTCCACCTCTTCGATCAGGCCGTCGAGGGTCCGGTTTCCGTTGCGCGCCGCCCGGTAACCGGCCTGGGGAATATTGACCGTCACATTCTGAAAACCGCAGAATCGCATGGATTCCGGGTGCCGCAGCACATAATTGTCACTGATCGTGGTGCGAAGACGACAACAGGCAGAGAGGGTGACATCGTCGCGATCGAATATGAAATAGGTGGAGCCGTTTCTGCTGGCCAGCTCACAGGCCTGGTTGAAAATCGCCAGCTGATCCGGATCCGCAAAGGTCTCTTCATTGACGTGAAAATCACATTTCGGAAATTCAAACACACGGCCGTTTTTGTCTCCCTCTTCCCACACCTGCAACAATGCGCTGGCAAACTCCTGTGCCTCTTTCTGATAGTCACCATACATTACGATCCGCTCACCCCGACGCGCCAAATCCGCCTCCACAGCAGTGTCATAAACGACGCCGTGAACAGGATCGTTTACCTCCTTAAGCACCAGCCGCGGTGAGGACCCGGTCTCTTTTAGATAGAGGTTCATCAACCGGTTGCCGGCTGAATCCGTCTCCTCCCGCACCACCTCATGCAGAGAACAGATCGTGCCGTCCGGTTTTTGCAGCATATACACACCCCCCGGTCCGATGGCCGGTACATCCTTGAGGTAGGAGGGAACACCGGTGTGGATATTAAAATCCAGGAAAAGCGTCTGCCCACCCCTGGAAAATGCGTTCTGGGAGCCGTTAAAGATCAGCTCCTGTGCGATCTGTTTCAACTCCTCTTTATCCATTCCCCTCAGATAGGGAGCATAGAGCACATTGATATAGGCAATCCCCAACGCACCGGCATAATTGGCCTGCATGGTGGCCAAAAAGGTGTTCAGATGTCCTGTGAGAACCGACGCACTTTTGGCCGGCCTGGACTCGGTATTGAGATTCAACAGCCGCTGCAGACCATATTTCTTTACATACTCCACAGAGTGCGAAGAGCAATAGACCCGATGTGGATAGCCGAGATCATGGATGTGAACCATGCCGGTATCATGAGCCCGTTTGGCCTCTGTGGAAAACATGGTGTCCAAAGCCCACTGTTTGAGAACCAGCTCGGCAATACCGAGGTTGACCGCTTCCGGGTTGTTGTTGACAATATTACTGTTTTCCGACGATTTGGTAAACATTAAGGATTCAACATAGGACCGGGGAACGCCATACACACTGAGGTCGCGCAGTTGTTCCTGATAGCCCCGGGAGGCCAGTTCGTTGTTAACCAGCTCCCGGACCAGTGTGGTGCTCAAGACACCAACGGTACTGAGAATCACCTGATTCTCCACCGCCTTGGCCACCTCGATGGCCACCGTTGCGGTGAGACCGGTGTCATGTACCAGCTGGTCAACGATGCGATTTCGATCCCACACGGTGGTGAGATTTCCGGTGGTGGATTCCACCAACAACAGGTGCGTATCGGTGGGATCCGTCTCCTCATCGATCACAGCGGTTCGAACCCGGATCTGTTGTCGCGCCTGCTGCCGTTGTTTGCGATACCGCTTGAACGACGCACACACAGAGGCATAACCATCTTCCATCAGGACGATCTCAACCAGGTCCTGAATATCCTCGATGTGGGGAATCCGGTGTCCATTGCTGTCGGCAGAAACATAATATTCAGAATCCAGTGTGTTCAGTTGATCTATAACCTTTTGAACCAACAGGGTGGGTAAAGAATCATCATAACCCTCGCGTTGCTGTCGGGACACCGCATCAAAAGCCTTTCGTATGGCGGTCTCGATCTTTTCAGGTATAAAGGGCACAACAAATCCGTCGCGCTTTAGAAATCCGTCAAACTGTTGTCGTCGTGCCATATCGGACATACGTCTCCTCCTCGTGCGGTATGTATGATCGATTGTGAGTGGTAAATGGATGACAAGGGTCAAATCCCAGGCCCCAATATATAGATCCTTTTTTCTCTTTGCAACACAAAATATAGTTTTTTTGTTCGGATCTGTCCCGCCGCCACGAAGGTGCCTGATGAACAAAAAGAGGAAAATACTGAGAGGGGGGGAAACCGTGCCGGTCCGCGATGGACCGGCACGGTGATGGATATCTATTTCTGTTTGATCTGTTGTCGTCGTCGGATGGCCACAAGTCGCATGTGATCCTTGGCGTTGTCATTGACATCGATGGTCACCTGATCGATATTGTGATCGGTACCACCGGCGTGACGAACGACTTTATAGACGGGTTCCCAGACCCGTCCGATGCGATATTTCTCTGCGATCTTGTTGACCACTTCATAGTCTTCGGCATAGTTACGGCAATAGGGTGCGTCATTCATGCCAAACCAGCCGATATCCTTCAGAGCCTTGATCTTGACCGAGCGCGGTGCACCGGCCCCGCCGACTCGCAACAGATTGTTCCGGCCATTCTCCTCGGTCCACTCGTCGTGATCGACGACAAACGGCTTGCCGTCTACCAGTACCGGTTCCACACTGCCGTCATCCTGTTTTTCAAACACCTGATAGGTGCCGATTACCATACCGATGCGGTCATCGGTGTCATAGACCTTGAGGATCTTTTCAATCGCATTCTCGAACAACAGATCATCCGAGTCCAGTTGCATATAATATTTGGACTTTGACGTTTGTAGTGCACTGTTGAAACAGAGACCCAGATTGTTCATGTCGTGAACGACAAGCCGGACAGCCGGTTTGTCTGGGTCATATTTTTCACCGCCCTGCATATAGGCCTTCACCGCATCTACGGTGGGATCGTCCTCACCTCCGTTGCAGACCACCACACATTCAATATTCTGGACCGTCTGGGCCTGCACCGACTCGATGGCATGGCCGATAAATTCGGGACGGTTAAACACAGGGATCACCACCGAGGCGATAGTCTCAAAGGACTCTTCTTCCGCGTTGCTATAGGACACGGTGTGATAGTTCTGGCCCGGCGCCAGATAGGCATCGATGCGTTTGAGGTGCTCGGTACAGATCGTCTCGAGTTCCTTTGCCACGGCCTTGCCGGCCTTGAGGTAGGCAAACACATCGTGACTCTGTTCCGATGCCTGCACGATATAGGGAACACCATTGAACCGATTGGAGATATGAACCACCCGCTCTGTCTCAAATGCCTTGAGTCTGAGATCGTAGATGGGGTTGTACTGATACTGCTCGTCGCAATAGCCAATGTCCCGCAAAAACTCGCCTTTAAACAGCAGGCAATAGCCCATATCCCAGGTATCCAACAAGCGGCCCGGATGCCATTCCAGCAGTTTTCGTTCCTTGTGAACGCCCTCATCCATAATATCATAATCGGAATAGAGCAGTGACATTTCGGGGCGGCGACCGGTCATGATCTCATAGAACGAGGTGGCCGATTTTTTAAATGTCACCACATTTTCAGCAGTCTGACAGATCAGCACCGATTCACCGCTGGCCTTTTTCAGGGCTTCATTCAGTGCCTTTGATTTTGATTCCATGGAGGTCTGGACGAATAGATACCCTCGGTCCGTCACCGGTTTTTCCACTTCTGTCCGGTCTCCATAGACGATCACCTCAAAGTTTTGCCGATATTGTGAGCCCAGGGACTCTAACATTCTGGAGAAATCATCCACCGAATACGGAGCCGATTGATTGGCCTCGAGTATGACAGAACAGTTCGGTTGAGTCATAGGCAGAGAACCTTTCATAAGGGGGTTACAGATTGTTTTTAAAATCGCTGAACATCCAGCGTTACGGTTTTCAATACGATCGGGAACAGAACAACCGCTACCTGGCCGGGATTCCCAGACCCATTCGGTTATCCGTATCCACTGCGGTGTGTACTCGTAAGCAGACGGACCGGCTGGCCTGTCATTTTCAGACCTTGTATCTCACCTGGACAGGTAATAGCCAATATAATCATTCAGAGCGGCAGGGTCAAAGGTTTTTTGGTCAGAGCAAACAATTCATCCCCTCGCACAACCCACTCAGTCGTAAAAGATAAAAGGTGATCCTTGCATTCCACCCTGAATTTTAATATGTTAAATCAACAAGAGTCGACAGAGGAAACCCGACAGTCAATCATGATAACGGGAATAGTCGGATCTGATCGACTCGTTTGAATGTGGGGGGAAGAAACGGATTGTCTATAATTCGCGGTCGATCCAACAGGATCTAAACGAAAGGAAACGGTGTTCATGAGAAAACGAATCATAAACATCGGTGGTGAACAGGTCGAAGTCCCTGATCTGAGCAAACGAACGCTTATACTGGGTGTCGTCGGGCTCCTCGTTCTGTGGATGTTGTTTTCGATCTTTTACACCATTGGTACGGATGAGGTCGGGGTGATTCAGCGGTTCGGAAGGTACACCCGAACCACACAGCCCGGTCTCCACATGAAACTGCCCTGGGGGATCGAAACGGTCAAAGCCGTCAAGATTCGCAGGGTCTACAAGGAAGAATTCGGTTTCAGGACTCTCAAGGCGGGTGTTCAGACCGAGTATTCGCAGCGGGACTATTCTGTAGAATCACTGATGCTCACCGGCGATCTCAACACCGCGCTGGTGGAATGGGTGGTGCAGTACCGGATCAAGGACCCTGTAAACTATCTCTTTCAGGTTAGAGATGTCCAGAGCACCATTCGGGATGTTTCCGAAACGGTGATGCGACAGGTGGTGGGAGACAGGAGCGTTGATGAGGTGATCATCCTGAGCCGTAAAGCCATTGCCCTGAAATCGGGAGAGAAAATGCAGACCCTGCTGGACGAATACGAGACCGGAATTGATGTCGTCACCGTCAACCTGCAGGATGTCAATCCCCCTGTTCCGGTGCAGCCGGCATTCAATGAAGTCAATGAAGCCCGCCAGGAAAAGGAAAGAATCATCAATGATGCCTGGAAAACCTACAACACAACCATTCCCAAGGCAAGAGGAGAGGCAGAACAGGTCATTCTCCAGGCGGAAGGCTATGCGACCAATCGCGTCAATCGCGCCGAAGGCGATGCAAACCGCTTCCTGTCACTCTATGAAGAATACCGCAAGGCCAAAGATGTGACGCGAAGACGTCTCTACATCGAAACCATGCAGGAAATTCTGCCCAAGGTCCCCCGAAAGGTGATCGTCGATGACAAATTAAAATCCTTCCTGCCTCTGTTGCAGCTCGGAAAGGAGGGTGCGAGATGAATTCAACCAACAAACTGACCCTACTGCTCATCGTCATCGTTCTCGCCCTGATCGTGGCTGCGGACGCCTTTTACATCGTCGACGAAACCGAACAGGTGATTATCACCCAGTTCGGTGACCCGGTGGGCGAGCCGGATACATCCGCAGGACTGAACATCAAGCTTCCGTTCATTCAAAAGATCAATAGGTTTGAAAAGCGTATTATGGAGTGGGACGGTGACGCGAATCAGATCCCCACATCCGACAAAAAATACATCCTGGTCAACACCTTTGCCCGCTGGCGCATCATCGATCCTCTGAAATTTTACCAGTCGGTGAACAACGAGATGAACGCCCAGAGTCGTCTGGACGACATCATCGACGGCATCACCCGGGATTTTATTTCCGAAGAACCTCTCATCGAGGTGGTCCGCAACACCAATCGCTCTCTTGCGGTCTCTACTGAGGAGGCCAGCGACATTCTTGCACAGGTGGATTCTCTGACCATCGAGATCGGCCGGGAGGAAATCACCGACAGAATTCTGGAACAGGTTCAAACCCTGACGCCTCAATACGGTATCAAGGTTCTGGATATCCGTATCAAACAGGTCAACTATATCCAGGAGGTTCAGGAAAAGGTCTTTGACCGCATGATCTCCGAACGTCGGCGGATTGCCGAGCTGTACCGGGCCGAGGGTCAGGAACGCAAGGCAGAGATTACCGGGGAGATGGAAAAAGAGCTGAAACGCATTACCTCGGAGGCGTATCGAACGGCTCAGGAGATCAAGGGAAAAGCCGATGCCACGGCCACGGAAATCTATGCCAACGCGTTTTCCAGAGATCCCCAATTCTATTCGCTGCTGCAGACTCTGGAATCCTATCGAAAGTCAGTGGACAGCACCAGCACAATGGTCTTGAGCACAGACGGTGAATATTTCAAATATTTGAAAGACTATTGATCGACACAGACACCATTAAAAAAAAGGGCTTTGCTCGTCACCGAGCAAAGCCCTTTTTCGTTAAGAGAGATCCCATATCAGACGTCATTGACGTCATCATAAATTTCACCGCGCAGATATTTACCCCACACATTTTCAAACCAGGATTCTTGCTGGGGAATGGCACGTGTGGGTTTCCATTCTGAATAAAATCGTCCGTCTTCTCTCAGAACGGTCTCGAGAACCTGGTCTCGCAGATCGGTGTTTTCCGGTTTATATTTCCATTCATCCCCGAGCATCTCCAGAACGGGTTCGCCCTCGGGATCCATGATCAGATAAGATCCCCGGCTACCACCGTCATGGCTCAGGTATTCACGGCAGGCCTCCAGGTAGGCGGCATGGGCGATCACCAGATGACGATTTTGTAACAGCACCGGCAGCGCCTCCGGAGAATCGACAGACTGTTGATCGAATCGTTTGATCTGTTCATACGCCTGTTCGAGTGCCTCCTCCACCCGGTCCAGCTGCCGGATGTGAGAACCTGCTTTGGTCATGCGTTGCTGAAACTCGTTCCGATAGTCTTCGACGGACTGAGATCCGGTATTCTTCATCATCGAGGAGATCATGTTCAACACCTCTTGCACCCGTTTGCCGGCCACATCATCGAACCGCTCCGCAGAGCGTTCCGTGCCGGTATCCGCGTGAGCGATTCGCTGGGCCGCGCGCAGTGAGCCGACCTGACCGGAGTTGAGTGCCGTACCGCCCGGGCGATAGACTCCATGACTGCCGTTCACCTCTCCCACGGGGTAGAGATTGCGGATGTTGGACTCCCACCACATATTGCCGGCCAGCCCGCCGTTGTTATGCTGAGCGCACACGGCCACTTCCAAAGGTTCGGTATGGATGTCGATGCCGTTTTTGGCGTACAATTCGATAGCCAGGGGATTCATCTTTTCCAGTCGTTCGATAGGCGTGCCAAACAGCGCCTCGGAGTTTTTCAGATAGTCATAGGCCTCCGACTCCAGATCGTCAAAGGAAAAGGGACCGATCCGGTCATCCCCGTGCGGATTGTCACGAAAATCCATATACACACGGCGACCCTTGACCACCGTCTCGATGTAAACCAACACGTCCACCAGGGAAGAACCGTAATCGGGTATCTTTCTGGGATCAAACGGCCATTGATATCCTTTGAGGAACACATCGGTGGCCAGTTTTCCCATGCTGGGAAAGTATTCGTTCAGGAATTCTCGTTCATCCGACCCGTCCGGTGTCGTGCTGATGTATCTGGGTATCACCTGTTGATATGTTCCGGAGACGTTCCAGCGAAATTTTATCGAGGCCAGTCCATACTGCGATTCGGTCAGGTTGCGCGCCCTGGCTCCCACCTCGAGGGCCAGACCGATGGCACCGATATGCACCTTGGGATAGACCGAGGTCTTGTAGATCCCTCCCGGTCCTCCCACTCCAAACACCACATTCCGGGCGCGAAACAGCACCAGACCGTGGGTGTCTTCGTCCAGCTTGGTCTTGTCGATGGCGACAAAGCCGACACAGGTCTGATCATCCACCAGCAGCGCGATCACATCATGCTGATCGAAAATGGTGATTCCCTTTTTCTCCACCTCCTCATAGAGTCTGGAGAACATCTGGCTGGAGGTCCAGGGACCGGCTGAAGTTGCTCGCTGACGCGGATCGTGGTCAGTTTTGTATCCCACATATCCACCCAGTGAATTGTGTGGAAACTTGACCCCGATCTGGGCCAGATGAAAGAATTCCTGCGCCGACATGGTGGCCTCGATCAAGGCCAGATCGCCGTGCATGGCACCACCCTTGTACAATGACTCGGCCATCTCATGGGGGGAGTCGGGTTCCTTGCCGGCCACCGAGAGCTTGTAATAGGTCTGTTTGTCAGACCCGGTGTTGTTGGAGGTTCCCCATCCAATCTTTTCGGTTACAATCGCAATATCCTGATGACCGAAGGAATGGAGATGGTCCGCGCAATTCAGAGACGCAGCCCCGGATCCCACGATCACCGTATCCAACTCATACACAGGCAGCGTTACATTGTTTACGGTGAGTTCACGTTGTTTCATGCAGTACTCCTTGTCCATTACATATCAAAGCCAGTCCAAAAAATTCGTCAAAACACTAGAGACGTTGCAGATGAAAACCCCCATCCACATTGATCACCTCTCCGGTGGAATAATTTAAATAGCCCAGTGCGATGCCGGCCACCGCTTTGGCGATATCCTCCGGATATCCCCAGCGCTTGACAGGCAGCAGTCCCTCGGCGATTAATTTGTCATATTTTTCCTTGACCACGGCCGTCATATCCGTGGCAATGATACCTGGCCGGATCTCGTACACCAGAATGTTCTCTCC
Source organism: uncultured Cytophagia bacterium (assembly GCA_964413725.1). GTDB lineage: Bacteria > Zhuqueibacterota > Zhuqueibacteria > Residuimicrobiales > Oceaniaggregativiventaceae > CAYPUH01. The sequence continues at coordinate 2,349 of CAYPUH010000044.1, read as the reverse complement.
CGCCAGACGATCGGCAAACAGTTTGGTCATCATACTGATCCCAGCCTTGGACACACAATACTCTCCACGAGAGGGAGAGGAGGCATAGGATGACAATGAGGCGGTGTTGATAATCTTATAGTCGCGATCCGGATACTCTTTCGTTTGTTCGAGCATCCAGTTGGCCACGGCCTGGGTGAGAAAAAACGGCCCATGAAGATTGATCTTCATCACGCGGTCAAAACTCTCTTCAGTGGTTTCCAGGATATCCAGCCGTGTTTTCGGCGCCACCCCGGCATTGTTCATCAACAGATCGATGCGGCCAAAAGTCTCTCGGATCTGGTCCACGAGGCGCTGACGATCTTCGGTTTTGGACACATCCGCCTGTACATACAACACCTCAACGCCGTGCTGGGAAACGCTATCCAACGCGTCGGTCACCTCGTTCTGAGGATGGACATCATCGATCACCACATCATATCCGATTTCAGCCAATTGGGTGGCGATGGCCAGGCCGATTCCCCGGGCGCCTCCGGTTACCAGTGCAACAGGTCGTTTGCTCATTTTTCTCCTTTCATTGTATCGTTACTTTGGGTCAATATCAGTCAATATGTTTGTACGTTTATTGCGTCAAGGTCCTGTACCCTTCCATCATCGTTGCCCGCCAACAGACCGATCACCGCAACAGCCGGTGCAGGGTAGTTAAAAGTTGTCAAAACCCGATAGGCGTCCGGAAAGGGATAGAGTCGAATAACATGCAGCGGGAACGGATATTCGTCGCCGGCTCTCGTGACCGACATCAAGGGCAGAGACCGATGTGTGTTCCTAATCAAAAAAATGCAATGAACATATAATATAAACTTCAATGTAACGCGTTGCAAGGATTTTATCCCGCTCTCTTTAGCCTGGACCGCAGGAAAACGCCTCACAACCACAAGCCAACAGGTGTTGCTTTTTGCCGTTTTCTTTTCTATTTTATATATTAAATTACGCGTGTTGTCTCTGAGGACGGGATACGGCCACGACTAAACGTGTGATAATCGTCTGGCACTCTGCTTTCCTGTTCTCGGACTGAATCGCCGTCAAAGGGCATTCGGGCAACACGACCACCACACACCTCTATAGACACTATCGAACGATGATGTAGCCCTGTATTGGCGTTCGAATGATCGGGGTTTTACCGGCATGAAACCCATCGGGTCAAACCAAAAGAGACGAGGATTGCATGCAACACACTCTTTCCCACTCCACCCCGGAAGATCTCAATACGTTTGTCCATTCCTTCAAGCGTCATTTCGGAGGCGTCTTTTCTCCCCGTCGGGATGTCTTTGTGGCGCGGGCGCCGGCACGACTGGATGTGATGGGAGGCATTGCAGACTATTCAGGGTCTGTGGTCCTAGAGGGCACGCTGAAAGAAGCCACCATCGTGGCGGCTCAGGCCCGAACGGACAAGCGTCTGCTGATCAAAAGCCTCGGCGTTGAGTCGGAAGGATTCGAAACGCTGGTGGAATACCATCTCGATGGGTTCTTTCAGGGTACTCGTCTCAAATCCTTCCAGGCACTCCACAATGATTTGACCCGCAACAACCGGCAGAAATGGGCGTCCTACATTCTGGGTGTGTTCGCAGTGCTCTACGATTCGGGACATCTGGACCCGGATCACCGGACGGGTATCAACATCGGTATCTCCAGCACCATCCCGCTTGGAGCGGGTGTCAGTTCCTCTGCGGCCCTCGAGGTGGCTGCGCTGCAGGCCATCCGGAAGGCCCTGAACATCGAGCTGGACGACGGGGATGTTCCCATGCTGTGCCAGAAGGTGGAAAACCATATCGTCGGTGCTCCCTGTGGCATCATGGACCAAATCACATCCGCCCTCGGTAAAGCAGATACCCTGTTGGCCATACGCTGTCAGCCGGATGACATTCTCAAAGAGGTTGCCGTTCCTCCGAATGTACGGTTTGTCGGTATCAATTCTGCAGTGAAACACGCCATCGACGGCAGTCGTTATGTGGAAACCCGAACCGCGACCTTTATGGGACGCAAAATTTTGTTCAAGCATCTGCAAGAAAAAGGAGAACCGGTCCAGCCGCCGTATTTGAGCAATGTAGATGCAAGGCGGTGGACAAAAGGCCTGAAACGAAAGGTCCCGGCCCGATTAAAGGGGAAAGACTTTATTCAGCAGTACAACACCCATGACGACACAGCCACCGAAATCATACCCACTCATACCTACCCGTTGAGATCACGTACCGAACATCCCATCCTGGAAAACGCCCGGGTGCTGCAGTTTATAGATTATCTGGAACATATGGAGACCGATGAAAACGCCCTCATCGAAGCCGGCAACCTGATGTACGCATCCCATGAAAG
>CAYPUH010000043.1:0-19875 GCA_964413725.1 uncultured Cytophagia bacterium | reverse complement strand
CACGGCGATCAGCATGGGGGAAGGAGAGCCGATGAGGATCAGGGCGATGGCGAAAAGCATTCCTGCAATGACCAGGGGCCACGCCATTTCTCCGCCCACTATTCCGCGGCTCATCATTGCCATCAATCCGGCTTGAGGTGCGGGCAGGGCCTCACTGCCGATGCCGTTGGCCTGATGCAAGAGCATAAGGGGTAAAACAAGAACCAGAGAGGCTGCGATAACACCGACGATCTCCCCTATCTGCATGCGCCAGGGTGTACCTCCCAGGATATATCCGACTTTTAGATCCTGCATCATATCTCCGGCCACACCGGCCACGCAGCAGACGACCGAGGCAACCGCAAGGACGGCGGCGACACCCGGATCGCCTTTCATGCCCACCAATACCATCAGGATGGCAGCGATGAGAAGGGTGGATAAGGTGAGTCCGGAAATGGGATTGGATGAACTTCCGATAACACCGACCAGATATCCGGCGACAGCGGCAAAGATAAATCCTGCGATGGCCATCACCACGGCGGCGAGAATGGCCGAACCCCAGGTATGGCTAAATGTCTGATACAGGACCACCATACAAAGAATCAGGACGCCAATACCGGCGATAACCAGGTTGAAGGGGATATCCTTATCGGTACGATCAACTGTTGACGTCTTTGTGGCGCTGGCAGCTTTGATGTCGTGCAAGCCTTTGAGAATTCCGCTGGAAAGGTTTTTACGCATCTTGAAAAGAGTGTAAAACGCCCCGACCAACATCCCGCCAACAGCGATCGGTTTGACGGTGGCAGAATAGGCTGTTTTGGCTACAGTGGTCCATCCATGATCCAGGCTAAAGCCTTCCAGAGATCCGCTCATCAAAAACAGTACGATGGGCATCAGGAAGAGCCAGCCGAAAACACCACCTGAAAACGTAATCGCGGCAAGCCGGAAGCCTATAATATACCCGACACCCAGAAATGCCGGTGAAGAGGAGGGCGATTGGAGAAGCATACCCCCTTTCTGGGTAAACTGGGCTCGGATGGTTTCTCCTGTTTCGGAAAGACTTTGCAGTATCTGACTCTTGCTGTTCAACAAGGTGATTTTGGAGGCGCTGAGGTTAAAAAAACCCGCAACCGAGTCTTTAATGATACGAATGCCGTTTTCATTTTTAAACAGCTCAATGAGTGCGGCAAGTCCCATGGAACCAAAGACATACTTTGCGCCTGACTGTCCGCCCTGCCCGGCTTTGACGATTTCTGCGCATGCTTTAGATTCCGGATACGGCAGGGTTTCATCCTCGATCAATGTCCGTCGCAATATGATGACAAAAAGCACTCCCAACACACCACCGACCAGCATCAGCAAAGTGCTTTTAACATAATCAAAACTGTCCCAGACACCAGTGATGACAAAAGCGGGGATGGTGAAAATCGCTCCGGCAGCCAGGGCTTCACCGACAGCACCCACCGTACGGGCTAGGTTTTCTTCCAGGATCGTGCCTTTAAATGGTCGCAAAACCGCCATCGAAATCACTGCGGCTGGAAACGTAGCCGCAACCGTCATACCGGCTTTGAGACCCAGATACGCATTGGCCGCACCCAGAACCACCGCCATCACGATACCGAGAAGCAATGCCTTCAAGGTCATCTCTCTCATCGTCGTGGTGACGGGGACGTAAGGTGAGTTTTTTCGCGGAGTCTGCATAGAGTGGTCCTCCTAATGTGAGCAAGTGTGGGTCATTAGTAAATCGTACACTCTCAAATCGGAATGGTGTTTATGGGGGTCATTATTGCAGCTTTAAACGATAGTTAAAAATCGCCTAAAGATCAAGGGAAAAATGAGTTTGGACCGGTGACACAAGACAGGTGACCCCATTCCCCGTCCCAGTCCGTCCGATGATCTCTATCCGTTGCAACTTTAAGTTTCCATTGATTTTTCATCTTTAATTGATTATATTTTTTATCACGCTATATCTTCGGGATTCTATGGCACTTTTTAATGATATAACCCTTGGACATTATTATGCCGGTGATTCTATTGTCCATCGGTTGGATCCGAGAACCAAGCTGATTGCTTTACTGGTCATGATGACGAGTCTGCTGGTATCCTTTCATGCTGCTTTGTTATTGGTCTTTGCTGTTTTATCCCTGGTATTGGTTTTCATTTCCCGGTTACCATTTTTAATGGTGTTTCGCAATCTCCGACCATTCTTTTGGCTGTTTCTGCTGACGCTGGTCATCCATATGTTCTGGACTCCGGGGCAGCGTTGGTTTTCCGTTCCCTGGACAGGATGGACGGTTACGTTGGAGGGTGTGCGGATGGGTTTGATTTATTCGCTGCGGTTGGCATTGTTGATCGTCTATGCCGCCATGTTGACTCTGACGACCTCCCCAATCGAGCTGACCGATGCCCTGGAAAAACTGTTGAATCCGCTCAAGAAATTCAAAGTTCCGGCTCATGAGATTGTGATGATGTTGACCCTGTCCCTGCGATTCATTCCCACGCTCATGGAGGAGGCGGAGCGAATCAAAAAGGCCCAACTTTCGAGAGGAGCGACATTCGAGGGCAATCTCATTCAGCGATTGAGAAATGTTATCCCCCTAGTGCTTCCCTTGTTTGTCTCCGCCTTTCGGCGAGCAGATGAGCTGGCACTCGCCATGGATTCCCGCTGTTATGCAGGAGGAGAGGGACGAACGAGCTATACCCGACTCTCCTTTACACCTACCGATTATGTGGTGCTGATGGGTGCTGCCGTCGGATTTGTGATCAGTCTGATTTGGGGATAGTCAAGTCGTTTAAAATCGATGCGTACAATAAAGTTATACATAGAGTACGATGGAACCGATTACTGTGGTTGGCAGATTCAACCCGAGCATCGTACGGTACAGGGTGAACTCGAGAGAGCTCTCACTCGGATTACTCAGATGCCGGTGACGTTGATTACAGCAGGACGTACAGATAGTGGCGTTCATGCTGCGGGACAGGTCGCTCATTTTTGCACGGATAGCGATTTGCCTTGTGAAACACTTTACAAGGGCAGCAACGCTTTGCTTCCCTCCGACATACGTGTTCTGGCTGTGGAGCAGGCAGAACCGGACTTTCATGCCCGGTTTAGTGCCCGATGGCGCCGCTATCGCTACCGATTGTCTACCCGGCCACGAGCCATTGGCAGGCAATATGTCTGGACCGTTGGGTATGATCTCGATCTGGCTGCCATGAATAGAGCCTGTGCCTCTCTGCTCGGAGAAAAAGACTTTCAATCCTTTTGTCAGAGCGGTGCGGATGTGAACCATTATCGTTGTTTTGTTGCGCAAGCCGAATGGCTGAAACAGGATGATGTTCTGGTTTTTACCATACAGGCCAACCGGTTTGTACACAATATGGTTCGTATTGTCGTGGGAACCCTGGTGGATATTGGTCGCGGGAAGTGCTGTGCCGAAGAGATGCAGACCATTCTCGAAGCGCGTGACCGTCGCAAAGCCGGTCCCACAGTTCCTCCCACAGGCCTGATACTCGATGCCGTGGGATATGAACCCTTGGAGAATGCTCCGGAATGGTACAAATAAAAAATCTATGATTTGTCTGAACGAAAAGGAATTGTTTCTATGAAATTTTTTATCGATTCTGCCAATGTGGATGAAATTCAAAATGCCATGGATCTGGGAATGGCCGACGGTGTGACCACCAACCCGACTCTGCTGGCAAAAGAAACAGGTAGTTTTGAAGATGTCTATAAAGCTATCTGCAGCACGGTTCATGGACCGGTGTGTGCCGAAGCGGTCAGTATGGATAGTGACGGCATTATTGAAGAGGGACGGGGGCTGGCCAAAATCAGTAACCAGATCGTGGTTAAAATCCCAGCCACGCCTGAAGGGTTAAAAGCGGTCAAGCAGCTTGAATATGAGGGCATTCGCACCAACGTCACCTTGATTTTCAGCCCCATGCAAGCGCTGATGGCGGCCAAGGTCAACGCATCGTTTGTCTGTCCGTTTGTGGGTCGGTTGGATGATACCAGCCAGGATGGAATGGAGTTGATCGAACAGATCATGCAAATTTATCACAACTATGATCTGGATACACAGGTAATGGTGGCCAGTATACGAGGTATATTGCATGTTCGCGATGCCGCTCTGATCGGAGCCGATATTGCCACAATCCCATACAAGGTCATTCAGAAACTGATGCACCATCCCCTCACGGATCGTGGCATTGAGCAGTTTCTTGCGGACTGGGACAAGGTTAAAAATCGTTAGGATGATACGAGAGTGATGGGAACATATATCATGTACGTCCGACGACAACCGTTTCTCTGGATATGTATGGTGGTACTGGTGGTTATCAACCCGATTGGTCAAATTCGTCTTTTGGCCCGGCAGCAGTCCGTATCAGAGAGTGCTTGCCGATCCCGACAGACGGCCATAACGCGAGCAGTACAAGCCGTCAGTCCGGCTGTTGTGGGAATCAACGTAACTCAGGTCAAGCGATTGGTGAGGAAAAGTCCCTTTTCAAGTGATCCGTTTTTTCGGGGATTTTTTCCGGATATTCCGTTTGAGAAAAGAGTGAAAAGCCTGGGCTCGGGTGTGTTGATTTCAGAGAGTGGTTACATCCTGACCAACCAGCATGTGGTTGAAGATGCGACTGAAATAGTTGTGACTCCAACGGGATCGCAGAAATACAAGGCCAGGGTTGTCGGTGAGGATCGAAAGCTCGATATCGCTGTCCTTAAAATCGACGGGGGCCCGTTTCCCCATGCCCGATTGGGCCGATCGGATGATGTCATTATCGGAGAATGGGTGATTGCGCTGGGCAATCCGTTTGGATTGTTTGATATTTCCAGCACACCCACCGTTACGGTCGGGGTTATCAGTGCAAAGGATCAGGATTTTGGCCGTCAGGGGGGTGGTCGCGTGTATGAGGATATGCTGCAGACCGACGCCGCCATCAATAGTGGCAACAGCGGCGGTCCCCTGGTCAATTGCAACGGCGATGTGATCGGAATCAACACCTGGATTCTGTCGGGTAGTCACTATTCGGGTACCAATATTGGTATCGGATTCGCGATTCCCATCAACCGGGTCAAGACGATTCTTGATGATCTGATTCATTATGGTCGCGTTGACCGGAGCTTCTGGACCGGCATCACTTGTGCTGACTTGCGACCCTCGGTGGCGAGATATCTGGGTTTGTCTTCCACGCGAGGGTGTATTGTCACCGACGTGACTCCAAAGAGTCCGGCTGCTCAGGCGGGAATTCAGGTTGAAGATGTGATTGTGGCTTTGGATGACGAGCCGGTGAAGGATCTGGCAGATGTGAACAGACTTGTTGACGAACTCGATTTGAAAGCCGGGGATGTGGTTGCCTTTAAGATTTTTCGAAACGGACGGATTCTAAGCCGGTCGGTTACATTGGCATCCAATCCAGACACCACCCTTCAATAGCCAACGTAAACACGTTTGAACCATAGCGCGTCAGAGCGCGGATCGGGTTGGGACATACAGAGGGAAAGAGATGATACAACGATATACACGTCCGGAAATGGGGGCGATTTGGACCGATGAGAATCGCTATCGAACTTGGCTCGATGTCGAATTGGCGGTCTGCGAGGTCCAGGCAGAGATGGGGCGTATCCCTGATGCGGAATTGGAAACCATTCGCAATAAAGCCAACTTTGATATTGAACGAATCGAGGTCATCGAGACTGATGTCAAACATGATGTGATCGCTTTTCTGACCAGTGTCGCGGAATACGTGGGCGATGCATCCCGTTATATCCACCTTGGTATGACGTCTTCTGACTTGTTGGACACAGCACTGGCAGTGATGATTCAACAAGCTGGAAGATTGATTCAAAAGGATTTAGACGCCCTGAGAACGGTCCTGAAGGAGCGTGCCCTTGAACATCGCGAGACTGTTTGTGTCGGACGAAGTCATGGTATCCATGCAGAGCCGACGAGTTTCGGATTGAAATTCGCCTTGTGGTATGATGAGATCGGACGCCAGCAAGACCGGTTCGATGCGGTTTTGCATGAAATTGCGGTGGGTAAAATATCCGGTGCGGTAGGCAATTTCATTCATATCGAACCCGAGGTAGAGGAGCGCGTGTGTAAGCGTCTCGGGCTTCGCGCTGCCCCTGTCTCTACCCAGGTGGTACAGCGGGATGTGCATGCGCATTTTATCAACGCTCTTGCCTTGATCGGTGGCACCTTAGAAAAAATTGCTGTTGAAATACGACACCTTCAGCGAACTGAAGTGCTGGAAGTAGAAGAACCGTTTGGCAAAGGGCAAAAGGGCTCTTCCGCCATGCCACACAAACGAAATCCCATTGGAACAGAAAACATTACCGGTGTGGCCCGAATACTCCGTAGCAATGGCATTGCTGCGATGGAAAATATTGCCTTATGGCATGAGCGGGATATCAGCCATTCCTCTGTGGAACGAATCATCTTTCCGGATAGTTGTATACTCGTGGATTATGCGTTGGCTCGCATGACCCGCATTCTGAACGGATTACAAGTGTATCCGGATCATATGAAAGAGAATTTGAACAAGACACATGGACTGATTTTTTCGCAACCGATTTTGCTTGCTCTGACCCAATCCGGTATGAGCCGCGAACAGTCATATGCAATCGTCCAGGAACATGCCATGTCCTGCTGGCAGAACCGAACCGATTTTAAAGCGGCATTAATGGGGGATAAACGAGTTACAGAGCGGTTGAGTCAACAAGAGTTGGATATCTGCTTTGATGAAACAGTGGGACTGAAACACGTGGATACGATATATAAAAGAGCCGGGCTTTTGTGAAAACATGTAGAACGAACCGCCGACAGGTTTGCATTCATTTTACTGTCTGTCAAATATTGCCGGGTGGAGCTTTTTGAGTATACGAGTCGACACGGTCCGAAAACGGGGAAATGCCGGGATCTCGATTCCATAGGCTCTGAAACCGAGTTTACTGTAGGAAAGGAGAAGCGATGAAAAAACAAGTGATTTATGAGGGTCAGGCTAAAACATTATATGAAGCTGACAATGAAAGCCAGGCCATCCTTGAATTTAAGGATGAAATGCCGACTCATGGCGGGAAAAAGACCATCACGGTCCGCAATAAAGGTGTATTGAATACCAGCGTTGCGAGTCATTTGATGCGACTGTTGGACAGTTATCATATCCCCACATCATTTTTAAAACACGGTTCAGAAAAGAGCCTTCTTGTGCAGAGAGTCGATATAATTCCTCTTGAAATACGGGTTCGAAATATCGCCGCCGGTTCGCTGGTCAAGCGCTATGGCGTGAAGGAAGGCAAGGAATTGGAATGTCCCATAATTGAATACTATTTAAAAGAGTCTGATAGTGATGATACCATGATCAACGAGGACCACATCGTATCATTTGGACACGCCACCTCCGAAGAGATCAAAGAGATTCATCGACTGGCCTCAAAGATCAATGCGATTTTGAAGGATTTTTTCCGTCGTCGGAATTACAAACTGGTGGATACGAAACTTGAATTTGGCCGGCTGAATGATAAGGTGGTGGTGGGGGGTGATCTCAGCCTGGATACGATCCGTCTTTGGGATTTGGAGTCAGACGAGAAGCGTTACGATCTGTCGGCGCAGATGAATGCGACCAAACTGAGTGAGGTGCTGGAACAGATGAAGAAGCGAATTTTTCTTGAAGAATAGGGACTCTGATTTGGTGTTTGGTACTGAATCGCCGAAAAATTCAATAGGATATCGTTACCGCAACGGTAACACGATTATCGTACATTGGAAAAAAAGTTTCAGCCAGATATATTACTTTGGATTCTGTTTGACAGAATCCATAAAGGAGCGAGTGTGGAAATCAGTCGCGAAGGCATAGGGACATTTGTTGCCGTCCTTTTTTTTACTGCTATGTTGGTGTTTTTTGGATTGATGTTTCATAATGATGTGATGCTGGTTATCTCCGGACTGGGCCTGGTTGTTTTTGTTTTTACTCTTTATTTTTTCAGAGATCCCCAACGTACGCCTCCACAGGCGGAAAATTGTATTGTCTCGCCAGCCGATGGTCGGGTGATGGAGGTTACAACCGAACGGGAAAAATATTACCTGGAAGATAACGCTGTTCGTGTTTCCATCTTTTTGTCTGTCTTTGATGTGCATATCAATTACGTACCCGTGTCGGGAGAGGTCGACTATTTAAAATATAAACGTGGCGATTATCTTCCAGCTTATCGTGCGGAAGCGGGAGAGAAAAATCAGCAAATGGTTATCGGTTTGCTTACTCCCCGGGGAAAGTTTGTTCTCAAGCAGGGTGCCGGAATGATTGCCCGACGCATTGTATGCCATCTCCGCTTTGGCCAAAGGGTTCGAGCCGGAGAGAAGTTTGGAATGATAAAGTTTGGATCCAGAGTCGATATCTATTTCCCCTCCTGGACTTCTGTTGCGGTCAAGAAAGGTGACCGCGTCCGGGCCGGAGAAACGGTGATTGGGTATATTCATGAAGAATAATCATATGATCTCCGTCCCCACGCTTTTTACAACACTCAACCTGTTTTGTGGTTTCCTTTCCATCGTATTATCGGCTTCGGGACATTTTGTCAGTGCTGCCTGGCTTATTTTTATTGCCGGTGTCTTTGATGCTCTTGACGGGCGGATTGCCCGTGCTATCGGCAACAGCAGTGAATTTGGTTTACAGATGGATTCGCTTGGAGATGTCATATCTTCCGGACTGGCTCCGGCGATTTTGGTCCAACGCTATTATCTTTACACGCTGGACCATGTGGGTTTGATATTGTCCTTTTGCCCGGTACTGTTTGCTGCCTTTCGACTGGCCCGCTTTAATGTCTATACTCAGAAACGTGGCAAAACCCCGGATTTCATCGGTATGCCGGCACCCATGGCGGCGGTCACACTGAGCAGTATTGTGATTCTCCACGATCATACCCAATGGAATGTCTTGCTCCGCCTTCTCGTTGGGCTGGTCCCTCTCGTCAGCCTGCTGATGGCCAGCGGCATCCGTTATGATGGATTTCCGCATTTTTCTTTGCGGGTCAAGGGCCGGAATCGTGTGAAATTGGCCGTCTTTTTTTTGACGCTATTCATGTTGCTTGTGTTTCCCGAATATGTCCTTTTTGCGTTTATGATGGGATATCTACTGGCAGGTCCATTTCGCGCCGGCGTATCCTTGCTTAAAAATGAGGATGCCACTATCGATATTTTGCCGCCCGATGACACAGAGTATTCAAACGGGTCACACCAAGAGTCTTTGGATTCGAAAAACGATAACGGAAAGTAGAAAATCTTTCAGGTTGATACCGGTGGCGTCGGGATGATAGTCAGAGGAGTGAACGCTTTACCAGATATCAAACCATAAAAGAGGGGGCAGATTCCAGCAAAATTGAATCCGGGATCAAGCGAAAGGGCATCACTATGTGGAAACGGCGATCTTTTCATTGGGTTTTGTTTGCCATTCTGGTGGGTATGTTGATCGGATCCGCTGTGGGGGAGGTACTGTCGCTGATCTTGCCGGATGGGGTGGTGAAGGAATTTTTTTTGCGATCGGTCTCGTTTGGACTGACCCCCTTTACCATTGATCTGGTTTTGATTACCCTGACTTTTGGTTTGACGTTGACTTTGAATATCGTCGGTGTCATTGGAATCATCATTGCCGTTTATATTCTGCGATGGTATATGTGAGAAATAAAAGTCTCTTGCGATGTTATGAAATAACACCTATATTAAAGTTTGTCCTCGATTACGAATTCGATGCTGTGAATCGAATTCTGATGTATCTTTTGTCGGGATATGGATCGGACCCCGTTTCACCGGGAATTCGGTACGGCCGATCAAAGCCATTGATTTTTTTATGATTTGATGCCTGGAATCAAATCATGGATATAGAGGAGAGGATGATATGTTTCCCGCGGTTGGTATGCCCGAGATGTTGCTTATATTGTTGGTGGCTTTGCTGGTTTTTGGGTCCAAACGTCTGCCCGAATTGGCTCGTATCCTGGGAAAAAGTGTGCGGGAATTTCGCAAGGCAGCGGAGCAAATTCGCCGCGATATAGATTGGTCCGACCACAATAAACACTGATCTTGTATCGTTGTTTGCCGATATGGATCAATCCAGTGTCTCCTGAAAACAAATCTACTCTCAATCGGGTATACCGAGTGGGAGAAATTGACTCTATATTGAGGAGGATGAGTTATGGGATTCCCGAGTGGGCCTGAACTTTTAATAATCATTTTCATCATTCTTTTGCTTTTTGGTGCCAAAAAGCTTCCCGAACTGGCACAGGGGCTGGGGAAGGGAATTCGTGAATTCAAGAAAGCGACACAGGACGAACCCCCTGAACTGAAGAACGAAGAAAATAAAAAACAAGAATCTGATCCAGACGACAAACAATAATAACCTATGCAGACCACTATTCCTTATAAAACACTTGCTCCGGATCTGATGAATGGCACCGTGTCTGCCGAGACTCTGACTCGTGGATATCTTGAGGCGATCGATTCGGATACAGAGACTCATGCCTTTGTGACAGTGATGCGGGAACGGGCATTGGAACAGGCGTCGCATGTGGATAAACAGATACGGGATGGATTCACTGGCAAGCTTGCTGGTCTGGTTCTCGGTATCAAAGACAATCTTGCTGTTGAGGGAGAACGATTGACGTGTGGATCCCGTATGCTGGAGACCTTTGTATCGCCTTATAATGCCACGGTTATCGAAAAACTGGAGGCTGCGGGAGCCATTTTTATTGGCAAGACCAACATGGACGAGTTTGCCATGGGGTCTTCCAATGAAACGTCCCTATTTGGTGCGGTGCGCAACCCCCATAATCCTTTGCGGGTACCGGGCGGATCCTCGGGAGGATCTGCTGCGGCGGTTGCCGGTAATTTATGCATGGCCGCCCTGGGCAGTGATACCGGTGGATCCATTCGGCAGCCTGCCGCGTTTTGTGGTGTTGTGGGTCTGAAACCGACCTATGGACGCGTTTCCCGTTATGGCTTGGTGGCATTTGCCTCTTCACTCGATCAGATCGGACCTTTGGCCCGTTCGGTATCCGATGTGGCCCTGATTATGGAGGTGATTTCCGGACCAGATGAACGGGATGCCACTGTGGCGTCTCAACCGGTACCAGCATATACTGAGGCCCTGAATCGGGATGTAAACGGTTTGAGAATCGGATTGCCCGAAGAGTATTTTGCGGACGGGCTCGATGCGGAGATTCGGGCTGCCATCGACAGTCAGGTTGAACGCCTCCGGGGACAGGGAGCTGTCATCAAAACCGTCTCTCTGCCACATACCGATTATGCTATTGCCACCTATTATATCCTGGCAACGGCTGAAGCCTCGTCCAATCTCGAGCGCTATGATGGTGCCCGATATGGTTACCGTCATCCGAACGCCAGAACGTTGCAAGAGATGTATGTTAAAAGTCGCACCGCCGGATTCGGAGCGGAAGTTAAACGACGTATTATGCTGGGTACGTTTGTTCTTTCAACGGGCTATTATGACGCGTATTACCGCCGGGCCCAAAAGGTCAGAACCCTCATCCGGCGTGATTTTGATGCTGTGTTTACGCAAGTGGACTGCTTGCTTACTCCCACCACACCCACAGTCGCATTCGGAATCGGTGAAAAGGTGGATGATCCCCTGACCATGTATCTCTCAGACGTCTATACCGTCTCCGTGAATCTCGCGGGATTACCTGCAGTGTCACTTCCGTGTGGACAATCCCGTGAACAACTTCCTATAGGATTACAACTTATCGGTCGCTCTTTTGACGAGTCCACCTTGATCCGTGTGGGCCACGCCTTGGAACGATTCAATTCCTAATATCAGTCAGATCCATTTGATCACCCGAACCTGTATAATGCCTATGAATATGTATGAAGCGGTTATCGGGTTGGAAATACATATCCAACTCGCCACAGAATCAAAAATATTCTGCTCGTGTAGCACTCGATTCGGCAGCGATCCGAATTCACAAATCTGTCCGATTTGCCTGGGCATGCCAGGCGTATTGCCTGTTTTGAATGAAAAGGTTGTCGATTGCGCCATCAAGTTGGGGCTGGCCACGGACAGCCGGATCAATCCGCGATCTCTCTTTGCCCGTAAAAACTATTTTTATCCTGACCTGCCCAAAGGCTATCAGATATCTCAGTTTGATGAGCCGTTCTGTGAATCCGGGTATCTGGATATTGAGGTCGACGATGACGTCGAGCGTGTTGGAATTTTGCGGATTCATGCCGAAGAGGATGCCGGCAAATCCATGCATTCGGAGGCATATGTGGATACGCACGAGACACTGGTGGATGTGAATCGCTGTGGAGTGCCTCTGCTGGAGATCGTCAGCAAACCGGAAATCCGGTCTGCCCGACACGCCCACGCGTATCTCAAATCCATGCGTCAAATGGTCCGGTACCTGGGTATCTGTGATGGTAACATGGAAGAGGGCAGTTTGCGCTGTGATGCCAATGTGTCGGTCCGGCCGTACACACAGAAAACACTGGGAACCAAGACCGAAGTCAAGAATATGAACTCTTTTCAGCACGTGGAAAAGGCACTCGAATTCGAGATCGAGCGACAAATCGAAGTGCTAGAAAGAGGAGGAGAAATCGTTCAGGAAACCCGGTTATGGGATGCCACGCGGGGTATCACCCAGGCCATGCGCTCCAAAGAGTATTCTCATGATTATCGATATTTTCCGGAACCGGATTTGATTCCCGTTGAGATTGATCAGAAGCGCATCGACGCTCTCCGAGCAACTCTACCGGAGCGTCCGCTTGAGAAAAAGCGCCGGTTTGTCCGAGAGTATAAATTACCAGAGTATGACGCTGTGTTACTCACTGAAGATTGTGATCTTGCCGATTATTACGAGGCGGTTGCCAGCCAGATTGTGGACAAGAAAATGGTGAGTAATTGGGTGATGGGGGAAGTGATTCGGGCACTCAATGAGAGACATTGCACTGTCGATGACCTGGTAGTTCCTCCCGCCTATCTCGTCGAGTTGCTTCAGCTGATCGAGAATGAGGTTATCAATCAAAAGATTGCCAAAGTCGTCTTTCAAGACAGTCTAAAGACGGGTCGATCTCCCGGTCAGATTGTGGACAATAAAAGATTGGCTCAGATTTCGGATTCTGATGAACTCGTAACAGTGATCGAAGAGGTTCTCGACCGGCATCCCGAGGAGGTTCAGGAGTATCTCGGGGGTAAAACCAAGCTGTTGGGGTTTTTTATCGGACAGATTATGCGGGCCACCCAGGGTAAAGCCAATCCAAAATCGGTCAATGAGATTCTGACACAAGAGCTGTCAAAACGACATTGAGTCCGCTCCGTCGCTGTACATGCATACATGCGAAAAGCCGTTCGCAACAGAAAACTGCCGTAAAAATAATATTTACATAAAATTCGCAGGATTCCTAGACAAAGATATTGACTATCAGTACAAGAATTGTTAGATTGAAATCTACGACGGCAATCTATGATCTATACCCTGCGACACTGATTATCAAAGAGGAAACAGGCTTATGGCAGCAACATCTGATTTCAGAACCGGGATGATACTCGTCCTGGACAATGAGTTGTGGAGTATTGTAGAATTTCAACATGTTAAAATGGCCCGTGGTGGAGCCTTTGTTCGGACAAAGCTTAAAAATATGCAAAGCGGCAAGGTTATTGAAAAATCCTTCCGTTCCGGGGAAAAGGTAAAGGATGCTCGTGTTGAGCGTCGTCAGATGCAGTATCTCTATTCAGAGAGTGATGCTCTGGTATTCATGGACACAGAGACATTCGATCAGATTCCAGTGGACAATTCAATGGTGGACAACCGACAGTTTCTAAAAGAGGGAGACATGGTGGATATCCTGATGTATGAAGAATCTCCTATTGGTGTCGAATTGCCCACATTTGTGGAATTGAAAATTGTCAACACTGAACCCGGCGTCAAAGGAGATACGGTGTCGGGTGCCACCAAAAGTGCCGAACTGGAGACGGGTGCCACGGTTCAGGTCCCCTTGTTTATCGAGGAAGGCACAATGGTCAAGGTCGATACTCGCACAGGTGAATATATGGAGCGTGTCAAATAATACAACAACCAAAGGGTTAGCCATGCGCGTTCACAAAATTCGAGAATTTGTCAAGATCGTCGAAGAGAGTGACATTGATGAGTTGGAGATAACCCGATGGTGGGGTCAAAGGATTCGGATTAAAAAGACCCCTGCGTTGGCGCAGGCACTGGGCCCCGCCCCAGTTTCGACACAGCCATCGAACGTGTTTACTCGGCCTGCATCTGGACAGACCATCGAGACAGATGTCGCTCTCGCAGCCGAAAAGCCGTCATCACCCGAAGAGCGTACCGATCTCATCGAGATCAAAGCACCGATGGTGGGGACCTTTTACCGGTCACCATCACCGGATTCCGATCCCTACATCAAAGAGGGTGACACCATTACGCCTGGACAAGTCATGTGTATCATCGAGGCCATGAAGTTGATGAACGAGATTGAAGCCGAACTCAAGGGGCGGGTCGTCAAGATCATGGTTGAAAATGCCCAGCCCGTAGAGTTCAATCAACCGCTCTTCCTGGTTGAACCGGCTTAGGAGGTACCATCTTTCGATCAAACAGCTCGCTTTTTACTACCTGAAGGATTTGCGGTGTTTAAAAAAATACTGATTGCCAACCGAGGAGAGATCGCTCTTCGAATTGCGCGAGCCTGTCGCGAACTGGGTATCAAGACGGTTGCGGTTCACAGTGAGGCTGATGTGGACAGTCTTCATGTTCGGTTTGCTGATGAAGCGATTTGTATAGGTCCCGGTCCCAGTCATCAGAGCTATCTCAATATCCCGCAACTAATCAGCGCGGCCGAGATTGCCAATGCAGACGCCATTCACCCCGGATACGGATTTTTATCAGAGAGTGCCCACTTTGCGGAAATTTGCGAATCCTGCCAGATTTATTTTTTGGGCCCCTCAGCCAGGACCATCCAGCGGATGGGTGACAAGGCGTTTGCCAAGGATTCCATGAAAAAAGCCGGGGTCCCGGTCATTCCCGGATCTGATGGTGTTGTGGCATCGGTCGGGGAGGCAAGCCGTCTGGGCAGGGAGATGGGCTTCCCGGTCATCATCAAAGCCTCTGCCGGTGGTGGTGGCCGGGGTATGCGAGTGGTTCGATCCGAAGCCGAGCTGGCGAATGCCTTCAATGCAGCCAGTTCTGAAGCCCAATCCGCGTTTAGCAATTCAGAGCTTTATCTGGAAAAGTTTTTTGAAAATCCCCGACATATCGAAATTCAGATTATGGGAGATCAGCACGGGAACGTGGTGGCTCTGGGAGAACGGGAATGCTCCATCCAGCGTAAACACCAAAAGCTGATTGAAGAGTCTCCTTCACCAGCAGTCTTGCCGGAGTTGCGATCGGCCATGAAAGATGCAGCTATCAAAGGCGCATCGGCTGTTGATTATCACAGTGCGGGCACAATCGAATTCCTACTGGATGATGAGGGCCGGTTTTATTTCATGGAGATGAACACCAGAATCCAAGTGGAACACCCGGTCACAGAGATGGTGACCGGTATCGATCTGATCAAGCAACAGATCAAGGTGGCAGCGGGTGATCCGCTGCCCAATGCGTATCAGACCTACAAACTTCGCGGACATGCCATCGAATGTCGGGTGAACGCGGAAGATCCTGATCATGGATTTCGGCCCTCTCCTGGACAAATCAAAAGCTTTCATGTCCCCGGTGGACCAGGTGTTCGGGTCGATACTCATGCATACGCACAATATCATATTCCACCCTATTACGATTCATTGATTGCCAAGGTGATTACGCATGGCCAAAATCGAAAAGAGGCCATCGTACGCATGCTCCGTGCACTGAATGAGTTTGTAGTGGAGGGTGTCGCAACGACGATCCCGCTCCACAAAAAAATATTGATGAATGAACGCTTTCAATCTGGTCATTTTAATACAAAATTTTTGCAAGAAACAAACCTATAAGATTTTTGGCTCAAAGCGTTCTTTTGACAGAACTCTTTGAGTTCGACCCGTCGTCTAGTTTGACTTGTAAAATTTGACGAGTGCAACAACTCTGCATCAACTACTTATCAGGGAGGTTAATCATGGAAATCCTCAAAGATTTATTGTATACCGAAGAACACGAGTGGATCAGCGTGGAGGACAACATCGCCACCATCGGCATAACCGACTATGCTCAAGGAGAGCTCGGTGATGTGGTTTTTGTAGAGTTGCCCAATGTAGGAGATACGGTTGAACAGATGGAATCGTTTGGGACGATTGAAGCGGTCAAGGCGGTCTCTGATCTGTTTTCTCCGGTTACCGGTAAGGTTGCAGAGGTCAACGAAATGCTTTCCGACACTCCAGAGATCGTCAATACCGATCCGTATGGCGACGGATGGATGATCAAAGTTGAACTCTCTGATAAATCCGAGCTGGATTCTCTTCTGGACGCCGATACCTACAAGGATAAGATCAGCTAAAGAACTCAAAGGACCATCCGAATGCCATTTGTTTCCAATACGCCAGCGGACCGGGAGAAGATGCTAGCGGCGATCGGTGTGTCTGATTTTAAGGACCTTCTTGGCCACATTCCGAAATCTGTTTTGTTTGATGGAGAGTTTGCGCTGCCAGATCCTCTATCAGAGATGGAGGTTCAGCGTCATCTGCAAGATCTCGCGCAGCAAAATCAGGATATGGATGGGCAGATCTGTTTCCTGGGGGGAGGTTCCTATGATCACTTTATCCCTGCCGCTGTGGGTCATATTCTTTCCCGTTCTGAATTTTATACTGCATATACTCCCTATCAGGCGGAGGTCAGTCAGGGAACCCTTCAGGCGATCTATGAATTTCAAAGCATGATTTGTGAACTGACAGGGATGGATGTTGCCAACGCATCCATGTATGATGGCAGCAGTGCCTTGGCAGAAGCCGTGCTTCTTGCCGTCTCGTATAAAAAACGCAAAACCGTTCTGGTGTCATCAACTCTTAATCCCGCCTATCTGAATGTGATTCGAACCTATTGTTATGGGCAGGGAATCGATGTTCAAACGATCGCCATGGAAGAGGGCGCGACCGACCTCAATCGACTCAAAGAGGCGTTAAATGATACCGTAGCAGCGGTGGTGGTTCAACACCCCAATTATCTGGGCTGCCTTGAAGAGATGAATACTCTGTCTGGGATGATCCATGAGGTCGGGGCGTTGTTTATCACCTCGAATGATCCGATCTCATTGGCGCTGTTGGAAGCTCCCGGCACATATGGAGCGGATATCGTTACAGGAGAGGGACAGGCCCTGGGGAATGAGTTGAATTTTGGAGGTCCTTACCTCGGTTTGTTTGCAACCACAAGGTCACTGGTTCGAAAGATGCCTGGTCGTGTGGTGGGGGCAACCCGGGACCAAAGCGGACGACGGGGATTTGTTCTCACGTTGCAAACCCGGGAACAACATATCCGCAGGGAACGGGCTACCTCGAATATTTGTACCAATCAGGCCCTGAATGCTTTGGCGGCTACGATTTATCTGGCTCTGATGGGCAAATCTGGAGTCCGTACCGTTGCCGAATTATGTGTTCAAAAAAGTCACTATCTGGCAGAACGGATCCAGTCAGATACCGATCTCGATGGTCTCTTTCCCAGGCCGTTTTTTAAGGAATTTGCCGTACGGGCCGACCGGGACGCAGAATCTGTCCTCGCCACACTGCGGGATAAAGGTTTTTTTGTCGGGCCTTCTCTGGCTTCCTTTGACGCATCCTTGGACAATGCGTTTTTATGTGCCGTCACGGAAAGACGAACTCGCAAAGAGCTTGACGCATTGGTCGATGCCTTGCGCTAGCACCCTGCTGTCATACAGGGGGGACAGGTGAAAAAAAATTGTGTCGTTTCGAAACAGCCTGTAGAACACAAAATCTGGCATTAAACCCAAATTGTGTGTTTAACTGTATAAAAAACAGCTTTAAAATGTAGAGCAAGAAAAATTATTCTCCTCAACGATCTGGTATGGTATTTGTTACATTAAATATGTTCGGTTTTCCAACGATCAGTATGGGCGCTCCGATCGGCAGTCAGTGACTGGATGTAACGAGAGGAACTATTTTTATTGTTGGAAAAAAAAGAGCGAATAATACCGAACATTTTACTGTTTCGTGTTGTATAAATTTTGTGACAAAAAATAGCTTGACAATTAGATAGAGATTTGCTATTTTTTCCGGCAGCTAAAGACGTAAACAATAAAGACAGACATATAGGTGAGCCTATAACACGTTCGTTAAAGGGTAAAGTCATACAGAAGTGCTGAAAATTGCAACTCGGGAATGGATATACTATCTGTTCCGGTAACAGTGTCCTGGCGTGACAACCGCTTTAACGAACTCTGTGCTCGACCCAACGAGAGACCGAATGCGTCAGGAGTTCCTAAAACCAGGCATTCGGTTTTTTTATTTTACAAACAGGATTTGGATTTACCATAATGTGGAGGCGTTGAAAATGAAGAAAGTGATGATTACTCTCATACTGACAGCCGTCGTGCTCTTGACCGCTGTTCAATCCTATGCAGTCAGTGAGGCATCTGTGCTGTTTCTGATGATTTCACCGGGTGCACGTGCTGCAGGTATGGGCGAGGCTTTTGTCGGCCTGGCTGACGATGCCACGGCCGTATTCTGGAACCCCGCTGGTCTGGCCTACCAACAAGGGCGGGAGTTGACGTTGATGCATGCCAACTGGCTACCACAATTTGGCGATGACCTATTTTATGATTTTCTTGCCTATCGGCAGTCCTTTGAAGGGATTGGTACTCTGGGTGTGAACGCGACCTATCTCAATTTGGGAAAACAAATTCAGACCGATGAAGACAGTCCCGATCCCATTGGAGAATTTTCCAGTTATGAATACGCCATCTCGCTTACGTATGGAGCCTTGATCGCTGAAAACTGGTCTGTCGGAGCCGGCTTGCGTTATATCCGCTCCAATTTGTCTCCCGTGAGCGCCGGTTTGCAGCCTGGAGATGGACGAGCCAATGCGGTGGCCTTTGATCTGGCGACGCTCTACAAGTTCCCCTTTGCTCCAAACCTCAGTATGGGTGTCAATCTGTCGAATATGGGGCCCAAAATCACCTATGTGGATGCTGCCCAGGCTGATCCGCTGCCAACCAATCTGAAATTGGGTTTTGCCTATAAAGCAGTGGACAGCAAATACAATCGCCTCACGTTTGTCGCTGATATGAACAAGATGATGGTACACCGGTATGAGGATGAAAACGGTGAAACCCAGTCGGATCCGTTTTACAAGGCCCTCTTTACCTCACCGTGGATCATCGAAGAAACCACCGAAAACGATCAAGGTGAAGAATCAAGCCAAAGTATGTTTAATGGTACCCTGAGCGGTGGCGTTGAGTATTGGTACAGTGATCTGATCGCACTTCGCGCCGGTTATTATTGGGATGAACCGGGTAAGGTCGACTTTGTCTCCTTTGGTGCCGGCATTCAGTATCATCTCTATCGGTTCGATTTTGGCTATATCTCCGCCGGCGAGGGACATCCCTTGTCCAATACCATGAGATTCTCCCTGACGATGGGATTCTAACCAGAGACTGGCCCGTTTTAGAAAAATGGGGATCAATCGCCTTTAATGCCTTCGATCCCCTGTGCGAATCAGTGTACTGTTAACTCTCAGCAATCGGTTCTGCCGGCGTCTCCATGAAAATTTATTGATTTGTCCGGCACGGATTCCACTGTCTGTCTATCAAAAGTCGGCGTCGGTCTGGCGCTGACTTTTTTTCGGATAGGGCAAAGTCTGCTCATGATGCGGATTCTAAAACGCTATGGATGGTTTCAAGGAAAACAGGACGTATGGGATACACATCGCTTCGACACACCTGGATATTCGCGATACTGTTATTG
>CAYPUH010000042.1:0-19931 GCA_964413725.1 uncultured Cytophagia bacterium | reverse complement strand
ACAAATGTGCGGCCCCTAATATAACACTTTTCCATATAATGTCAAGGGCTTTTTGCCCACTTTGCTTTTTATACTCAATACACTCTACAGCCCCCCTCATCTATAGATGCATCCCCCACACAGATTACAGAATGTTACCGATTGTTTCGTGCCACGCTTTATTTTATATTGACTATGCCGATGTAAAAAACTGAATATGCCGAGCGTCATCCCCGGTTTCCGGCGACCCCCCTAAGCTGGAACCCTTGACGGCTCGGCATTTTATTTTCCACACTCGACAACGACAGGGTGGGAATTTTACCCACAGGGGATTGCGGACTAGTCTGTATGGATTTTTACCATCAGAGTCCCTATATTTTAAAAGTTGATTATAATAATATGCCGAGCGTCATCCCCCGGTTTCCGGCGACCCCCCTAAGCCGGAACCTCTGACGGCTCGGCATTTTTTTCTTCATCTACTGCTACTGCCGCACAACCCCGAAATGCATGAAGGTGATAAAAAACAACCATGCGGTTTCTCATGACTCAAACAATATTCAATTGAAAATATCGTTTTTTGCCCAGACGCAGAATGATCTTATCGTCTACGATGGTCTCCGGACTAAGAGTAAAATCCACATCCTCTATCCGGTTGTCGTTGACATAAACACCTCCCTGCTGAATCAACCTGCGGCCTTCTCCCTTGGATTTGATCAAAGCGGCTTCGTTCAACATATCGATCAATCTTGGACGGGTCTCCAGACTCTCTCTGGAGAGATCCATCCCTGGAATGTTCTGGTCAGACGATCTGAGCTGACCCCGCGGTATCGTACTGGCGGGCAGAATATCAGCCGGGATCTCCCGCTGACCGAACGCGGCAACAGCCGCCCTCAAAGCCTTGTGAGCTTCATCCTCACCATGTGTAATTCGGGTTGCCTCAAATGCCAGAATGGTTTTGAGAGCGTTCAAACGCGACCCCTCAACATCTCGAACCGCTTCGAGTTCAGCGGTGGGTAAAAAGGTAAAATACATGAGAAACCGAACCACATCCCGGTCGTCCACATTCACCCAATATTGAAAATAGTCATATGGCGACGTCAGGTCAGAATCCAACCACAAAGCGCCCTTTTCAGTCTTGCCCATCTTGGCACCGGTTGCAGTGGTGAGCAACGGGAACGTCAATCCAAAAACATCTTGCCCCTCAATCCGCCGAATGAGATCCGCTCCCGCGAGAATATTTGCCCATTGATCGTCACCTCCCATCTGAAGACGACAATCATGTTTCTGATACAGCATATAAAAATCATAGGCCTGTAACAGCTGATAATTGAACTCCAGAAAAGAGAGACCGGTCTCCAGCCGTCGTTTGTAGGTCTCATAAGTCAACATGCGGTTTACACTAAAATGTCGACCAATGTCCCGCAAAAATTCGATATAATTCAAGGACCCCAGCCAGTCATAATTATCGATAAGCAGTGCCTTTTCCGGACCAAATTCCAGATACCGCGACAACTGGCACTTTAATTTTTGTCCATTTTCAACAATCTGCTCACGGCTAAGCATCTTTCTCATTTCGGTCTTGCCACTGGGATCCCCCACCATCGCGGTTCCACTTCCCAGGATACAAATGGGCAAATGTCCGTATCGCTGCATGTTGGCCATCCCCATTATTGCCATGAGATGACCGGCATGGAGACTTTCCGCGGTGGGATCGATTCCCACATAATAGCGTGCAGGTTGAGATCCCAGGAGATCATATACCAGTTGCGGATCTGTAACCTGCTGAATAAAACCGCGTCGATCCAGCTCGTCGTAAACGTTTCCGTGGTTCCGTTCCATCAGATTTTCCTACAGGTTAATTCGATACTGTCGTTTTAATTCGCGTTCGGTATCCCGGCGAGCGTCTCGTTTTGCAATGTCCTTGCGTTTATCATAGACCTTTTTACCTCTGGCCAGTCCCAACTCGATTTTCACCCGTCCCTGTTTAAAATACAATTTCAAAGGAATGAGAGTCAATCCCTTCTCCTCTATTTTTCCCCGCAGTCGCTTGATCTCGCTCTTGTGCAGCAACAGCTTACGGGGTCGCAACGGATCATGATTCCATGCCGTCCCCTTTTCATAAGGGCTGATATGCATTTCCATCTGCCATACCTCGCCATGCCGGATGCGGGCATAGGACTCTTTAAAATTCACTCTCCCCGCACGAATTGACTTTACCTCAGTCCCCACCAGCATGATACCCGCCTCAATGCGCTCCAACACCTCATAGTTGTGCAGCGCTTTTCTGTTGGTCAGCACCGGTGTTCTGTTGGACCCTTCAGCCACAATCTCTCCTGCTCTTGTTTATAGGGTTTGATTCCAGCCCTGAATCTGTTCAGGAAAATGTAATTAGAAACATAACCCGATTTGCATTAAAATGCAAGGAAAAGCTCACCAATGAAAAAGTCCCTGATCCCAGCACGCTTGCAGCATTTGAAGGGATCTTCCCACCGTACACCGATCGTTGCATGGTGACACGGTTATCTCGTATACCCAACACGGCAGAAGCGGTCCAGACACGAACGGGGTCGATGAAAACGACCAGCCGTTACCAGCGTCATCCAGTCATCGGGGTATTTATTTAACAAACAAGGGATTTTTTTAGGCTTGCATTTAAGGAGGGCGTTTTGTATATTTACAGTCGCTAACAAGTACTGCCGAAGTGGTGAAACTGGTAGACGCGCACGGTTCAGGGCCGTGTGGGCTTTTGCCCGTGGGGGTTCGACTCCCCCCTTCGGCACAAAAGGGTTTGGACATTCCAAACCCTTTTTCTATTTACGACTGGAGCTGTTCGACCTGTGAGGCCAGCTTAAAGTCGTTATCGGTCAACCCACCCTCGCTGTGAGTGGTGACGGTAATCCTCACCTTGTTCCATCCGTGGATGAGAATATCGGGGTGATGATCCATCTCTTCCGCCACTTCACCTACCTGATTGACAAACTCGATGGCACCCCTGAAATTTTTCAACTCTACATCCCGAATAATGGATTTCTCTTCCTGTCTCCATTCGGGAATGGTATTCAGCTTCGATTGTATCGTGTCCTGAGACAAAACACTCATCGTAATATTCCTCCCGTTTTTGATTGTGTCGCCCGGTCTGCCTCCAGTCAATCCGTCCATCACCGGGCTCTATCGTGTACCTCCTAAAACAAATTCAGGCGTGAAATATTTCAAGAGTGATGAGAAGCTCCCTCAGAAGAAGGCAACCGAACCGAATCCACTGCGGAGCGAACAAACCCTCCCCGGTATCCACACAGATGGCAGGGATCGACGCCCATCTGATTGTTACAGATCTTGCACTGATGCCCGGGTTTTCGGATACTGAAAATCCATTTGACCGATTGAATCATCGACCGCTGAATATTCGTTAGGAAAAACAGGGCACCCACCAGATAAAAACCGGAAGCCAGGGAATAGATAATGCCGGTATCAAACAGATCGGCAAGGGCACCAAACAGATATCCGGAACTGAGCATACCGATATCAAAGATTGCGTAATACAGGCTAAAAACCGTGCTCCGGGTTCTGAATGTGGTATTATCAGCCACCAGGGCCGTGAGAGTGGGTTGCATGGAACCATAACCAAAACCATAGAGAAGTGCCGCCACCACAAGCATCCAGAGATTCTGAACGGCGTCGAGTATCTGCAGTGATGCCACCAGTACAAATATGGCAAGGAATATTACCAGCCCCCGACCGTACTGATCGGCGACTTTTCCGGCCAGGATGCGGATCAAAAGGACGGAAATGGAAAAAAACACAAAAAAGAGACCGGCATCGACGTGTGGAGCCTGATTATTGAGGACAAGGGGTAAAAAATTTACCACACCCCCTTGCACAAGTCCGACGATAAACACAAACAGTGAAGGAACCAAGATATAGCGTTTCAAGAGAGTATCCCTGACACGCAGGGAGATCGGTTCCTCATCGGGTTCCTGCGAGGGCTCCTGAATGCCCAAAGAGGAAATAAATCCGACCACTGCGAGTAGAGCGGCAAGGAAAAAGACATATTCGATGGACGTACTCTTGAACAAAGAACTGGCCAGGAAGGGCCCCAGACCAAATCCAAGATAATTTGCCGCGCCGATATATCCCATAATCAAACCCCGATTTTCAAACGTGGTGAGATCGGAAAGCAGGACAATGGAGCCGGTGGTAAAAGCTGCGATACCTATTCCATGGAAAAAACGAACCGCCATGAGTATCCAGGCACTCTTTGCAGGAATATACAAGAGGGTGGTGATGGCCAAAAATATAGTCCCGGCAACAAGAGTCCACCGCCGTCCATGACGCGAGAGAAACCAGCCGGTGATGGGTCGAAAAACAAGCACCCCCACCGGAAACGCACTCATCACAGCGCCTATCTGAAAATTGGAAGCACCCGTCTCCTTGAGATAAAGGGGAAGGACAGGGAAAAAAGCGGTAAAACTAGAAAAAACCGCAAGGGTGGCCATGAATAACGAGAGAAGGGTTTTATTTTTAAGAACGATCAAGACGATATCCGAAATTTGTGTCTAAACATCTAAAGCTCGTCAGAAAGAACAGCGTGGTGTTCCTAAAAATTTCAGAAATCATCCAGAGCCGCGGCCTAAAAATAAAATGATCCAGAAACCCAGTGAGTAGTGTCCAATTCATGTGGAACAAACGCATAATCGATAGAAAAACCCATCAACGACAGTCCGGCGCCAGCAGTAAAATCATCCCGCATATAGCCACCTCTTAAAGCCACCAGATGCCACAGCCGGACTTCTCCTCCGAAATACATGTCATCATAGAGTCCAAATTCCCGGTCTACAGATATCGTAACACGTGTTTTCATAGCGAGCCAAACGGTGGAAGCAGCTACTCCCGCTTGTAAAGATCGGGGCAGTTTATCCTCATGTTCACTCGGTGTATCCCAGATCAGGCGGGTTTGGGTCAGGTCCCGAAACACCGCTCCCACGGCGAGCCACGTGGCCGGTTCACCCGGTTTCACCTGCTCGATACTGGTCACCCGCAGGCGAACTCCAGCATCCACACCTTGTGCCGTGCCGGTGGACTGATCCAGGCGATGCTGGATCATTTTAGCCGTCACACCGTAGCTCAATTCAAAGGGAACCAACAGGCTGTTCTTGCCTCTTCCAAAATAAAGATCCAGGTAATGGGAACGACTCAGCGAAAGCATCACCGCATCTTCGGCATCCTGAAAGGTACCGTCTGGTTCTCCACTGGATCGAAACTGTTTTTGGGTCTGCCGATCAAATCGAGTGCCCTGTAACGTTCCATACCGGGGAATGTCATCCACGCCCAGCCGGATCCAGCTCAGGCTGAGAGCCAAGGTTTCATGCAAACTCAGGACAGCATTGGCCGTATTATATTGTGCCAACCCGCCAAACATGGGGACATGTTCCACATGAAGCCGAAAACGATCAGGGGAAGCCAGTCCTGCCGGATTCCAATAATAGGCGCTGGCATCATCGGCCACAGCGGTAAACGCACTTCCCATAGATAATGCCCGCGCTCCCACTCCTATCCGCAAAAATTCAGCCGCATACTCTCCTGCATGAGAGGCCACAGCCCCGGCTGCAAACCAGAATACCAATATGATGCCCATGATGCGTTGTCGCATAGTCTACCTCGTTGCACGTTTCTGTATGACGTAAAGCCGTTGGATCAAATTTTTTGTTCTACTGATTAATTTCGACTCATGCCTATTCCAGTTTGGCAAGTTTTTCGATTCGCTCCAGTTTTGTATCACCGTTGCGTGCGGTAAATTTTAGATAATAGACACCATTGGCAACCGGGTTCCCCTGGTCATCTGTGGTGTCCCAGTCGTATTCATAATACCCGGAGATTTCATGTAATGTTACCGACCGAATCAGTCGACCGGAAACAGTATAAATCGACAGCGTCACCTCTTCAGCGGTCTCTGAGAGAGTGAACGCGATGATTGTTTCTGTGGCAAATGGATTGGGGTGGTTGGCCAGGCTCAGCAGGTCAAACTCCCCACTCACGCTAAACTCTTTGACAACCATGCCCACATTCCCATTGATATCTCTGGCTTCCACCTCAAGTGTGTGATCGCCGGGATCCAAGAGGGGGGCATATGTGACGGTCATTTGATTCCGCGTATCCGAATTTTGAAAAATTTTATATTCGTGTTCCTGAACATCGAGTCCATCGAGGGAAATCCGGACGGGATCCTGGTTGACATCAAATCCACTACCATCTTCCAGCAAAATTGAAAATGTTGGTGTGGAGGGAACCAGATCCCCTTCGATAAAACTCTGGCCGTTCACCCCCACGGAAATGGTGGGTGTTTCCTGATCGTCATTGGAGAACAACCCGATGATGGAATATCCGGGAGGCAACTCAGCGGATGCTCGTTGGTTTTGTGTGTCCAGCTCTGTGGGTAAACCAAACCACGTTTCCGACTCTTCACTCCATGCATAGATTCTAACCGCATCCTTTTCAATGGCTGCCTGAGTGAGAGAATCCGTCCGATTCAAATAGAATCCCACCGTAACCGGCTGAGAAAAGACAACTGAAGAATCGGCAATACGAAATGTATTGGCATGCCACGTGGTTTGCCCACGGACGTTCAGCGGCATCAAGGTCACCTGTTTAGCACCCTCGAGGTATCGTTCATCTTGGAGGAATTCGATATTCAGCGCACTGTTTTGAGTGACCGCATTGGCAGGAATGTCAATGAAACAGGTTCCTTTGGAAGAATAGATCTCCCCTCCACTGCCTCTTTCCACTGTAATGATAGACTGGCTGATGTGTATGATATTATTGTTTTCATCATCTTCTGTAACCGCGTTATCCGGATCGAGACGAATGAGATAACGACGAAATCCGACAGCATCTTCCAGAGGGAAAGAAATGGTGGTGTCGGCACCACCGGACAATCCGGCATCAATTGATATATCGCTCAAAATGGTCTTGGGGTCCACAGTAAAACCCGAATGCAGACGAATCCGAAACGGGCCCGTATTGAGCTCTCCCAAGTTGTTTATGTCTATTGACATGATTACTTTTTCTTGTCCGAACACCTTGAGAGTCGAAATATCAGCCCAAATATCAGACAATGTCCTGACAGTATACTCTTGAATGTCTCCGGTCAATGATCTGCTTTGGGTGCCCGTGATAACATATCGATAATAGACACGTGCTCCGCCCCGTCTAGAGAGCGCGACGGTTGTTTTCCAAAGACGGGATTGCTCTTTCTGCATGGGCAGTACTGTCCAGGACAATTTGTTATTGGACCATTCAATATGGCATGAGCCCACCCCTCCCAGCATTGAATCGATGTGGGCTGGGACTCGTATCCGAAAGTAGACAGATTCGGAATCCGCCGGTACCTCGGGCGAAAGCATCACCTCGATGGGTTGATTGATATAAAATCCGGTCGCGCTGGCACCATCATACCGCCCGTCCTGATAATAAGCTCGCACCAATCCTTCTCCCCAATGACGATTCCATTGCTTCTGAATGAGATCATTGAGAGGAAAGAGCAAGCCTTCAAACCGGCCCTCCTGTACGGGCACCTGTACGGATCGGATACTGTCACCTCCCTGAACGGACAACACAAGAGGTTGATCGGCTTCATTATAGGCAGACAGCGTCACAGCGCCGGTGGAGCGATTCTGTACCGTTCCCGTCACTTTCAGACTGTCGCCGCTCGTCAGTTGAGTATTCGACAGAGAGAGGTCCATGCGATCTTTTGGTATCAAAAAATCAAGAGCGGGATCACCCATGAGGATATAGTTTTTCATGTGATCCCAATACCCCGCACCTTGCTGTCGGGCATTGTATTTCCCCAGGGTGGTGATTTCTCCCATCGTCTGTGCATTGTCCAGAAAGATAGCGTCAAACAGAGATTCATGCATATTGTCATAGTAGCCGATATAGGCACGACCCGCAGAACCGAAATGAGCGGCAATTCCTTTCTTGTCCGCTTTGAACAGTTCTTCTCCGAGAGACGGAGTATCCGGACTGTCAAAATGTCCTACAAAGCAGGTGATACTAAAGATAACCGGATACCGACCAGCGTTGTGTAGCAGTTCAATATCCCTGGTCAGAAACAGATCCGTATCCAGATAAACTCCTCCGCCGCCGTGTCCCAAAAATGTCAGCAGTGCCTGACCTCCATTGAGGTAATCCACCATATCTTCGGTGGTCCCATAATGGGGGGATTCGCTGGATGTATTGAGAAAGTTGGGGACAATTCGATCCGGGGTATGCTGGTCGGCGAGTACTGTGACCATATTTTCCAATCCCTGATCAGAGCCGCTCAACAAGAGGACATTCCGGCGCCATTCACCCATGTCGGATGACTGTTCATAATTGATGGTTTTGTCCACCATCACCTCTGCGTCCTCCCGGGAATTGGCGGGAAAGCGTCCGATATACATATCAGGGAGGATATCATCGCCACTGACGGCCACAAAATAATTATCAGAGGCCGTCATGCCCCAGGATCGGGTATATTCCATCATGGAGGGTATGAATGACAGGTAGTCATTTTCCACGGCCTTGCGTTTTTCCATATAATGCGTGGTATCTCCGAACAGCAATACATACAACGGTGCTGGAGAGGACCAATTTCTATATGCATATTTCAAAAAACGTTTTATGGCTCGGGGATCATATATTCCATACGAAAACTCATCATAGACATCCTGAATATCCACCACCCGGGTTCTCAGACCCTGCCCGGAACGATATTCTGCCAGGCGTTGAGCTTCCTGGATAAAATTGGCGTGAGAGATGATAATATAATCCGCTCCATTGGCAGTTGATTGCAACTGTGAGGGGTTGTCGGCCATGATTCTCTCCACAGGACGAGTATGTTCCCGGGAAAGGACATAGAACCGGCTCAACGTACTGGACCGGTTTTGAAAATAATGCGTATATGAATCACCATCACGCTGGGACACAAAGGTTGTGTACGCTACCCCTTCGCTGGTCAGAATATAGGGGTTGGGGTCCGTAAACTGACTCAATTCAACAATCACGGGGCCTTGCTGATCCAGTTGGAAGGAGAGATTGTCATTGTTGGCCGATAATTGACGTTGATATCCCACTTCAATCCAGTTTAGCAATACCGCATCGTATTCCACGCCAGGCAAATCGCCGGGCAGATAAAATGATAATTCGTCTGAATTCCCCAATGATGAGAAATCTGTCAGACATTGTTCGAACAGCGCAGATTCCTTTCCATCCCAGATCAGATCACCAACAAGCTGGTCATCCCATCGTATTTCGACCCGATGATCCGGATTCACACCCGGCAGGGCCGTTTGTCCCGACATCGCCACTTTGAGATCGACATCAGAACCGGGTACCACATCATTCAGGGGCAACTGAATCGTCCAGGGGTGCGCATTTTTGTTCAGTTGGGTCCACAGCCAGTGATCAATTGAGGGATCCGGAATATCTTTATACCGTTCATAGACGAGGTCCTGTTCCAGATGGATGCGATGCCGTGCGGATCGAAGCGTGTCCGCGTCGGCCAGATCGGGTGCTCCAGACACCTGAACAAATCGGGCACCCACACCGTTCCCCCAGGTTAACCAGTACACATTAAACATAGAGTATCGCGAATTCCAGGTCTGATCACCACGGTTGTGCGTACCGATGAATACAATCCGGTCATCCCGATCGAAACGTCCATCCTTTCCACCCTCTACCATGATCGGTACGGGCTTTCCACCGCAATACAAAGACAATGTAGCCGCCTCGATAGTACCCAAATCCGCCCCTGCATCCTCGAGTTCCTGGCCGGAAAGCGTATAGACACCGTCCTCAACCACATAGAGCCGATATCGATAGGGAGCATCCAGATAAGAGGTTTTTTCCAGCGTTCGATCAGATGCGGGAACCTGACGCCAGGCCCGAGCTTTGGAATAGTTTTTCAGATGACGCGCAAAAAATGATTCAAACCCCCGTTCGGTTTCAGGGCCTGCTTTTTTGTTTATCTGTTGAATGGAGGGACTGCTTTGCACCGATTCTGAAAAACGCACTTCGATACGTGCTCGCTCCAGTATCTGGACCATACCCTCAGCCTCGAGAACACGTACCGGCGTCACCTGTATGGCAAGAACCCGCTGACTCCGTATGAATCCCTCTATCGCTTTTGTGATAAAACGAGCGGGATAAACCGACTCTTGAAGACCGGAAGGGGATGATCCATCCGCAGGTGGGTTTTGTACCAGTTTGCCACAAGAGCGTGTGGAATAGGAGGTCTCCAATATGGACACATCTGCTGTACCCTCTGGAGGAATCCCCAGATAAAATTGTCCGATGGGGAGTCTGGGTTTACCCGGTTCAAGGGTATAGGAACAGCCGGGCAACTCGACACGCGATCTCCACTGAGTACCCTCTTGCTGCTGGACCATCTGGACTGGTTCGATCTGGATCTCAACACGAATAGCATGTGGACTGGATTGGCTGATAGTAACAGAAAACGG
The DNA here is from genome assembly GCA_964413725.1 of uncultured Cytophagia bacterium. GTDB lineage: Bacteria > Zhuqueibacterota > Zhuqueibacteria > Residuimicrobiales > Oceaniaggregativiventaceae > CAYPUH01. The sequence continues at coordinate 9,459 of CAYPUH010000042.1, read as the reverse complement.
ATCGGGTTCGGCAGCAACGGTGCACCACAGTTGCAGACTGGTGAATAAAATAAAAAAAATGGTTTTCCTTCTCACTTGATCTCTCCCAATTGATGCGATGATGATTGCCTGCGCGACCCTACATTTGATCCAACAGTTCAGTAATATGATCTGAAAGCCTTTGAGCAAAAAATTCGATTCGGTCGAAAACCTGAGATTCCTCCACACTCAGATGGGGTTTGACCTCATCTCCGAAAATGGCCAAATAGCCCAATAGTCCCTGGATCAAGGATCGGATTTCATGGGATCTCTCTCCGAGATCGTCATTGGATTCTGACGACGGTTGCCTCCTTTTTTGATCTTCCTGATCCACGTTATGCCTCAATAGATAATAAAATTTTCGATCTGAGAATTTGAATCCACGACACCAGAGTATGAGCAGCTGCCAGAATAATAAAAGGCTCCAGGGGAAGCCGAAATCTCACCTTGACAAAAAACAGTGCGTGAACCAGTGTGTACGCGAACCCAAAACCGAACCATAACACGAGATATCGACGCTGTTGAGGATTCGAGATCAGAGGGCTGAGCAGGGCCAGTAATAATAGTGGGGTAAAGCTCGCAACGCCTATCCACCAAATCAAGCCGAACCGTCGAACGACTCCTTTGGTGGTGGGAGAGGGATCTGGTCGCCAAAACAGCATCCCCTTTTCGAGCCATCCCTGAGCAGCCGCAATAGGATGGGACCGTATGTATAAAAGGGCTTGTCTCATCCAGAACTCGTTTTGTTTCTGTTCAGATGAAAGCCGGGAAGCCACCGTCATCAGCGTATCGGGAACGTCGATGCTGCTCCCCTGTTCCGGCTTGGCTGACGGATTGTTTCCCAGCCAAAGATTGTATCCCGTATTGGAGACCAAACCGGGCATTCCCATCACCACACTGTTTCTGACACTCCACGGAATGACGATAAGACCCAGTGTGAGCATCGAAATAAGCGCATGATGTCTCCTAAGACGGAATCGACTGATAAAAATCGCCCAGAACAGCAGCACCACCAACAACACAAAGGCGACAGGGCGGGTGAGCACAGCGATGCCCCAAATCAACCCAAACAAGGCAGCTGTCCACCACCGCTGATGTTGTTGATGATAAAAACACATCACCGTCCCTCCGACAATCAAAAGCGTGTACCAGGTCGTTGCCAGAATGGAACCGGTCATATACACAAAATAAGGATATATCGCACCCAGTCCCACTGCAACCAGTCCGGCTTTCTCCGAAAACCACGTCCGTGCCAGGACAAAGAGCAGAGCCAGAAACGCGACTCCCATCATGGCCTGGACGATTCGGATATCTCTGACATCGATAACTCCAAACCATCGCAAGGCACTGAGCACCATCGGATATCCGGGTGCCCGATATGCTGTCGGCTCATTGTTCTCCAGAACAAAACCTGACCCCGATGAAATATTGCGGGCAAGGGTCAGGTAATCACACTCATCTGGCCAGTATACACTGTTTTCCTGGGTGGCAATATAGGTCAACCGAACAGCCAACGCAAGGCCAAGCAGTAACAAGAACCAGATTACATTATCGGGTTTCATAATAATAGACACCCTGTCCTTCAGTGGCCAACCAGATCGTCCCCGATTCTGAAACCAGGATAGACCTGGGTTGCACGCTTTCGATATCAAGCCCCGGACTCTCTTTTTGCCAGGATTCTCCTCCATTTGAACTCGCATAGACACCCGCGTCCCGACTGACAGTCCACATCTCAACAGGATTGGACCGATTGATTGCCAATGACTCCAGGGTATGTGAAATCAAATTGGACTTGAAAAGCTGCCAGGTGTTTCCCGAGTCTGTGCTCTTGTAGATATGTCCCAGATAAGTGGCCAGGAAGAACGTACTGCTCTGACCGGGAAGGGATATCAATTCTTTTGCACGATCGTATCCCCAGCTGTTTACAGGAATGCCGTCATTGATTTGTTGCCACGTATTGCCGTTGTCCTCGGTGCGAAAATACCCCCCATATTGTACATTGTAAACCACGCAATTGGGGTGGTCAAGACGGGATTCGATAGCCTCAACCCGCCCTCTCCTTTGGGTAAAGCTCCAATTCTCCCCTTCATCCGTGCTTTTATACAACCCCTCCATCGTACCCACCCAAAGGGTTCCCGAGTTGGACATTTCAATGCTAATAACGGAGGACCGGATCGAATGCTGCCATCGATTGACCCATCCTGCACCACCATCTCTGCTGATAAAAACACCGTCTGACTCTGTACCCAGAACAAGTGTATTGGGGTCACGCGGATCATTGACAATACAATTGATATATCGACTGGTAAGTCCTGCCGAACTCTCCTGCCATACAGAGTCGCCTTCGATCAGACGAAAACAACCATTCAAGGTGGCCGCAAAGATTCGGGGGGGGGCTCCTGGCAGACTGATTATATCCTGAACAGTGAGACTTGTTAAACCCTCATTCACCGATGTCCATTCAGGGGCCGGTTCCGTAGGGTCTGAGCCTGTCGGCTCAACAGGCGTTTCCTCACAACCCACAATCCAGGCAACCATCACGAGCAGGAGTAACGGTTTCAAAAATTTCAGAACGTTCACGACTCATCCTATTTACTTTGATACTGATATTTACTCTTTAAATATTATATAACAAACAATATGCCACGAAAAACGATTCAAGTCACAAATCGAATGCTAAAAACCGCCGAAAAATCAGACAATTGTTTTATTCACCCTCTTAAACCTATAAGAAGTTATTTTTGTTGATTTTTAAACAATTTTATTTTTTTGATGAAATTTCATTTATTCTCATTATATTTAGTTACTTGTAACGATCTTTGAAAAACCAGTCAATAGCCATCAAACTCGGGTTATGGGCTCACGTCAAATTCTCAGCAGACCAGTATCGACAGAAAAGGTGTTGCTTATTTGCCACAGCGGGGCATCTCAGGCAACACCGCATAGACCCGACAGGGACTGCACATGACCCTGGTATATCCAGATCTATCGGTAAACGTTTATTCGGCATTAAATTTCAACAATTTGAGATATCGCTTTGCCAAACAAAGCCATCCGGCAAACCAACATCAACATCCTCTGCGTGGCATCAAGTTTGCATGATTATCACCACTCGCAAGACATAATACTATATCACAGTCATTGGCTTAAACAGGAGTCTGCCATCCATGTCAGCAAAATCGATCATCAGTACAATATTTTCCGCTTTTATTGTGGTATTACTTTTATATCCACAGAACGCGTTCGCGTATCTGGATCCGGGAACCGGAAGTTATGTCCTGCAGCTCGTTCTGGGGGCGTTATTTGCCGGTTTGTTCACGATAAAACTGTGGTGGGCAAGGTTCAAACAGATCACCCGAAAGGCGCTGCAATCGCTGCGAACGTTCTTATAATCCGCGCTCTTTCAGCACGGACCTGACAACACCATCTGGAATGATACATAGCCCTTATCGGCTAAGATCAGTCCAACTGCGCATCCCGTGCAGAGTGTGCTCAATGGACACCGTTCTTATGTCGGGCAAAATTCGACGGTACGCCTATCCGACACAGGATTCCAGTACATGTTCAAGAATCAAATCTCTCATTCCCTAACAGTACGATTCGGATACTCTGATGAAATGCACAGCTAAACATCTACATCTCTGGATTCTATCGATCTTTCCCTTATTGAACCTCTATACTCATAACATTGATCAAATCGACCCGATCCGGCTGGTCGTCCCCATCCTTGTCACATTGCTGACAACAGCATTGATCTGGTTTCTATTGTCCACTCTTTTCCATCAGGGTCAGAAAGCGCCTTTGCTGACCTCTTTTCTGCTTCTCATTTTCTTTTCCTATGGATATCTTTTAGATGTTCTCCACATTCACCTGTTTGGCGCCTCTCTTTTTCATCATTATATCGCATTTCCGATCTGGCTGTTGGTGTTGGGTTTTGGCATCTTTACGATTGTAACAAAACTCTCCTCGCCGCCGATTTGGAACACTCTGGCGAATGCATTATCAGCAGGTCTTTTGCTTGTGATTGTCGGTCAGGTTTCAGCCCATTATCTGCAGAAGCGCACACCCGATGCCGGTCCCACCCGGCGTAGCGAGGCCACACAGGCCGCAAAAATGGAAATATTGCCGGATATATATTATATTATCCTCGATGGTTATGGTCGTTCGGATATTCTGGACAGTTTGTATCATTTTGACAACGCGCCATTCCTGGACAGTTTGCAAAAGAAGGGTTTTTACATTGCATCAAAAGCCCGGTCAAATTATGGTCAAACGCTTCTCAGCATGTCCTCCTCTCTCAACATGGATTACATCCAGAATATGATAACCGTCACAGACCGGTATCAGGATCGGGCTCTTTTAAGAACACTTGTCAACAACAATCGCGTTTTTCAACGGCTGGATCAACTCGATTATCAGATCATCACAACCGATATGGGACGGGACAGTAAATACACCGATATCCATCTCTCTTTGGGCTGGTTCGCCGACGAGTATACGTATGAAGTTTTTAATCTCACTCCCATTACCGCTGTTTTAAGTCTGGCTTCCAGTTTCAATATCCTGGATGTAACCGATTTTTACGAACGACATCGTCGTCAGATAGAATACATTTTTGATCGTATTCCCGATTTCTCCGAATGGGACGCACCGACATTCGTGTACGCGCATATTCTCGCGCCTCACCCACCGTTTGTGTTCACCGCCAATGGAGAACCGAAAAATCCTCATGCGTATTTTTCCATTTCTGATGGCGACTCTTATCGTAAAAAATTTGATCAGTCCTGTGTTGATTATCGTCAGGACTATATCGAGCAGCTGCAGTATATCAATACCAAAACGCTGGACATGGTGAACAACATCCTGGACCGCTCGGGTCCCAATACGGTTATCATTTTACAGGGTGACCATGGTCCGGGCTCTGAACTTTATTTTGAGAACAAGACCCGGACCAATATAGGGGAACGGTTCTCAATACTCAACGCCTATTACGTTCCAGATCCTGTCAGACACCTGCTGTACGACCATATCACGCCGGTGAATACGTTTCGGCTATTGTTCGATCACTGTTTCCAGCTCTCCTACTCGTTGCTCGAGGACCGGTCCTATTACTCCACATGGAGTCATCCCTTTGATTTCCAGAATATCATCCTGAATGAGAAGGACAGTGAACAGCGATGAACATCCTTTATATTCACCATAACACTGAGGATATTGGTGGAGCCGATTTCTGTCTGCATAAAATGGTTCGAGACGTGTCGGCGACACCCGGGTATCGCTGCCATATCGCTCTCAGTGCCGATACAGAGAGTGCCAAATCCTACCGCGACGAGGGCATTCCAGTGACGCTCTTCCCGGGCAGCTTTCTTTCAAAAAACTTCTTCGAGTTGGGTCGGTACCCCTTTAAATGTTGCAAAGAGATCCTGTTTTTTATACAGTTTATCAAACAAAACCGTATTGACCTTGTTCACACCAACGATCTCACCGATTGGTCGGGTAATCTCGCAGCCCGCTGGGTTGGAATCCCCTCCATTCAACATATCCGCACCATACTGCCCGCGAGAACGTCGGCCAAATCCATCTTGACTCGATTGTCCCAAAAGAGTTCCACTCATATCCTCTGTGTTTCTGAAGCGGTCCGTCGTCACATGTTTCCATCCGTTCAAAACTGTTCCGTTCTCCATGACTGGATTGATCTGGAAACAGCCGGTCATACCCGGCAAAACAACGAACCACAGTCATTGCGAAAAGAATTGGGGATTGCAAAGGACGCGTTTTTACTGGGAAATCCGGGACGGTGGGTATATTGGAAAGGTCAACATCTGTTAATACAGGCGGCAGAGGATATCATAGCACAGCGCCCCGACGTACATATTTGTCTTGTGGGCCAGAGATCGAAAACCAATGCTTACAGCGCATTTCTGCATGACCTCTATGAGCACTCACCCGTTCGGGATCATATCCATTTCCTGCCATTTCGTATGGACATCGCCTCGTTGATGTCTCAACTCGATTTAATGATTCACAGTTCAGTGCATCCGGATCCATTGCCTGGAGTGGTGATGGAAGCGATGAGTCAGAACACGGTTGTGGTTGCTCCTCGCGCTGGCGGGATACCGGAAATGGTGACGCATGGAGAGACGGGATTTTTATATCATCCCGGCAACCCAAAAAATCTGGCAGAAACAGTTGTCACGGCGCTGGATCACATTCAGAGAGATCCTCACATGAAAAATAGAGCCCAAGCCTATATCCTAAAAACATTTGATAGAGCCACCCTGCTCAATCGTTTGCTCGAGTGGTATCAATCTTTAAAATTGTCCTCCAGGGATAGAGGCTCCATCTCGTCTGCATCCCTGTGAGAGCCGCTGTAACCCCTCGTAGCAGACCGACAGGCTGCCTGCATTCCGTCCCTGTTGTCGGCTCGACGACCGCCGGCAATCACGCCCAAATTCTGATCAATGGCAGCTCCATCCTTATGGTGTGGCCATATAGTAATAATTCTCTGCTGACCAAAACTGGTCCGAAAATGTGTTTGGGCTCAGCGGACAGCGATCCCCGTTTTGCAACCACTCTCCCATCAAAAAAAGCCGCAGCCCGCACTGGCCAACCAGCAATTCATAAACATCGTCCGGTTTGGTCCCGTAATAATCCGCCCCCCCCAGACCGTGTTCGAATATGATAACGGGTTTGTTTGATTTCAATGTCTCCAGAGCCCCCTTAAAAACCTGGTATTCAGCCCCTTCAACATCCACCTTGATGAAATCAATACGAACATCATTCGGGATGATATGGTCAAGGGTATCTGTCTTGACCGTGATTTCCTGAATATCCTCATCCGGTTTTTTGTATTGTCGTCTTCGCAAGCCGCTGAATGCAGGATTACTGATCACATGTTGGAATGATGAGGTTGCAGCCACATCGCTCAGCGCACAATCATATAGATGTACGTTTGGGAGTCGACCCCAGACGATCTTGAGTTCGTCGTACAGTGTGGGTATCGGTTCAAAAGCAAAATGATGTCCACAGGTCGCACGATGTACCAATTCACGAAGAATAGTCCCACGATAGCATCCCACATCGACTCCGTTTGAATGCTGGCTTAGAACGCGCTTCATGACCTCAAGTGTCTGAAGGTCATACTGGACATTTTTATGCCGTTTCAGATAGGCGGGATCAACCAATGCCCGTATTCTGGAATAAGTAAAAACCGTTTTTCTGATAACCGGTTCCAGATCGGTCCCGAGGATATGTTGTTTCAGTAAGGTTTTCATTCAATGCTCCTGTTATCCGTCAGCATCCACCCAAGCTGGACGGGTCATCTGGATCCAATACGGTTCTCGCCGGGTGGACAGGGCAGGGACCGGGGACTCTTGTGCATCCGAATGGACCTCACCCTTGAAGCCGACCCGGATCTCATGTCTCTCGGGAAAGAGTCTTCAACCGTCCTTCCAGCATCGACAGGATCTTGTTATCGATACGAGAATCAAATTTACGGGCCCAAAATGCCGAGGAGCGTTGCAGGCAAGGCCAATCCTCTTCCAAAAGTATACGGGGAAAACGCGGTCCACGGTTCCAATCGACATATCGTTTCGAATCGTTTCGAACCTGCAGGGAAAAGGGGGAAGCCATAATCATCGTCTGAAAGAACATCTCCTCAGGGATAAAGGTATATCGAAAATAGTTTAGATAGGATTTGGTATTCGTCCTACTTTTAAGATAATGACAAAAGTTTCGATGCAGTATCATATAGGAAGATCCCCCATACAGAGTTGATGGTGGACGAATCTTCCGATTCAGCAGTGGGATCCGTTTGATATAATTTGTGCCGGGGATCTGGATATGATATCGATTCAGTCGGGTTTCAGGATTCGACCAGATGTCGTGTATCGGACGGCATTCCATATAATTGAGTCCGGTGGTCTGTTGCAGCTGGTGTGCCACGTATTCGGTGGGCACGAGAGGAAAGTCCTGACCGCTCAAATTGATCAAATAGTCCCATTCCTTATGGGTCTGCAAAACATCGATGGCTGCCAGGAGGGTTTCCACAAAGCTGATGCCACCCCACCATGTGCGTCGTCGAGACAACGCAAAAGCATTTGGATGTCTTTTGATCCAGGAATAAATGGGGGAATGGACTTGATTTCCAGATTTTTTGTCCACATGAATCAGAAAAAGATGCTCCGGATGATACAGGGCATCCAAGAGTCGGATCGTCTGTCTAGGCAATGTATGTGTCAGGATGAGAAACGCGAGTTTCATATTTTCAAGCCGTATTGATCCTCATGCTGGCCGTGCCCGGAGCAAATGGATTGTATCGGGGCGTGTTTCGTAAGCATTTCTCCGCCGTGTCCGTTTCTTGCACCTTCAGACTCGGAGGAGTTTAATTCAGCACGTTTCTGTTCATTGGAAAAGACCTTTGAATAGGCCTGCAGCAGTCGTGGTGCCATATGCTTCCAGGAAAGCCCCCCGACAATTCGCTCTCGTCCCAACGCACCCATCTCTGTTCTCAGATTCTCGTCATCCAGCAAAAACTCAATTGCCCGCGAGAACTGACTGACGTCGTTTGCCGGCACATAAAGGGCAGCGCCACCTGCGGAATGTCTGGCTTCGGTCAGATCAAAGGATACGATCGGTTTGGCAAAGCTCATATATTCCAGAATCTTGTTCATGGTTGAATGATCCGCCCATTCGGTATATGGATCCGGATCCACACAGACATCGGCTGTTGAGAGGTACCGGCACAGGTCTTTGTCGCTCACCCGTCCTGTAAAATGGACGATATCATCCAGATCCATCTTGCTGCACTGGATTTTGAGATCCTCAAGAGCGGGTCCCCCTCCTATCAGCGTAACAGCCACATCAGTGCGTTGGTGTTGATGAACCAGAATGTCTATAGAACGAAGCAAATAATCCACGCCGTCTTGTGGACACATTTCGCCGAGATAACAGACCAGATAGGGTTTCCCTCTCTTGAGTTTCCTTTCTGGCGTCATAGGTTGCAAGCGTGTCAAATCGGGTCCGGTACGGACCACGAAAACATCATCCGGGTTTTTGCCCCCTCGTGACAACGCCACCTGACGATAAGATTGATTTGTGGACAGGACCACCGAGGCCGTTTTCATGGTTGCTTTTTCCAATCGTTTCAAGGCCCACCACAGTAAAGGAGACGGATTTTTGAATTTGGCATGATACATCTCTGGAGACAAATCGTGATGATCAAAAACAAATTTCTTCCCAAAGCATTTGTAAAACACACCCAGTAAAAAATAGGTGTCGGGAGGATTACAGGCATGTAGCACGTCAAAGCCCCGTGAAGCCCATACCACAAGCGAGAGCCATGCGGTGGCGAGCCAGGCATAAGCAAACTCCAAAACATATCCCCATATCCCTTTGGCCTCCAGGGGCATCGTGTATCGAAAGATGGAAACCCCATCCAGT
>CAYPUH010000041.1:0-19991 GCA_964413725.1 uncultured Cytophagia bacterium | reverse complement strand
CTCGAACAGAGTGTGCACGCGATATGGTGCGACACCCTGAAAATCGACTCTGTCTCTGTGGAGGATAACTTTTTCGAGTGCGGCGGTCACAGCCTGTCGGCCATTCAGGTGATCAATCGCATCAATGATCGCTTTGCCATCGGGCTCAGCGTGAACGCACTGTTCCAAAATCCGACGATCAGAGAGTTGTCGCAACTCATCGACACGATCAAAAAAAGTCCGCGCTCCTCTGTGCGTTATGATCTCGAGAACATGGACACCATGGCATACACCGAAACAGACCGGGACGGCGCGACATTGTATCCGTTGTCCGGTGCACAGCGCATGATATGGTTCATGCAACAGCTCGATCCGGATAATTATGTCTACAATATGCCCGCCTGCCTGCAAATCAACGGTCCATTCGATACGGAATCGTTTTTTCGTGCGGTGCTGTTGCTCGTGAAAAACCATGATATCTTGCGAACGATTTTTGTCACACGCGACAATCGACCGTTGCAAAAAATAGTACCGGTGGAATCGATTCCAGAGCACCGCTATATAGAGCGAATCACCTTGCCCGATAACGTCGATGCATATGAATTTGTCCTGGCACAATGCAGGGATCGGAGCAAAAGGCCGTTTGTCCTGGATCAGGAACCGCTGCTCAAAGTCATACTCTTTGAATCCGCTGCACGGGAGGAGAGACACTATATTTTTGTCAACCTCCACCACATCATCACAGACGGTTGGGGGATCAGGCGCATTCTGGACATCCTGGCGCACTATTATGAACGTCTGCTCGAGGACAAGTCGTTCAAACCCGAGCCGCCGGATCTGCAGTATCATGAAATCTGTTTGTGGCAGGTTGCCAAACACAAGGAGCTCGTTCCGTCGGAACAAAGGCAATACTGGAAGAACAAACTCGCCAACGGGCTGCCCCGGAATCAGTTGCCGGCAGACAGACCGCGTCCCCGCGTGAAACGCTTTGACGGCGAGCAGAGGATAGTCGAGATCCCCCTGCCGCAGTATCATGCTCTGACCACGCTTGCCAGAGAACACGGTCTCAGCCTGTTTTCGCTTTTGCTGACTCTTGTTAAGGTCATCGTGCATAAACTCACCGATGATCGCCAGATCACCGTGGGTATCCCCACGGAAGGACGGAATCGAACCGAACTGGAAAAACAACCCGGCCTTTTTATCAATACCATCATGTCTACCGACACGGTCGATCCACAGCAGTCCTTTATCGGTTTTGCCAGAGAGGTATTCGATACCTTGACGACCGACCTGGAAAACAAGGATTATCCGTTCGATCATCTGGTTGCCGAGTGGGTTAAAGAACATGATCTCAGCCACAATCCGGTAACCGATATTCTGGTGTCGCATCATCGGCCTCTTTTGGCCGGAATCACCTTTGGAGATGCGCATCCGGAGCAGATCCCTTTGCTTCTCGACAAAAGCCGGGTCGATCTTTCGCTTGTGTTTGTCGAGAGTCCGAACCATCTCGAATGCATCCTTGAATATAACGGGTCTATTTTTAATACATCGAGAATAGAGAGACTGACCCATCAATTGTTGCAGCTCATCCACAGCGCCACCGGCCATCCGGAGAAGCGGATTTGTGATCTTGAAATGATCCCTGAAAACGAACTGGATATCCTCAAGAGCTTTGCTCACCCTCAAAAACAGTTTGATCTCTCTCCCTCGCTTGTCAGTGCGTTCAGACATCAGATCGAAACCACCCCGGACCGGGTTGCCGTTCAGGAGGATGAGCAACTCATTACGTTTTCCGATCTCGATGACCGGATCCAACGCATAACGGGTGCGCTCTCATCTCTGGTGGATCGCAAGGAGGTGATAGGCGTGTGTCTGCCACGGTCGACAGATTTTGTCGTCTCGCTATGGGGAATCCTGGATGCGGGGTGTGCCCTGTTGCCCATCGACCCGGCATTGCCAAAAGAGCGCATCAGACATATGGTTCTGCACAGCGAGTGCAAAGCAGTGATCACAAACAGCACCCACAAAGAGATTCTGTCCTTTCTCGCTCCTCACATCATGATTTTGGATATCGAAACGCTGGTTGCGTCCTCCCGGCCCACAAGCTCCGTGCCCGTCAATCCGGATGATACGGCCTTTGTTATTTTTACCTCTGGCACGAGCGGTCGGCCCAAGGGGATCATGATCACACATCGCAACCTGAACGTGTTTTGTCATGCGTTCAGAGAAATGCTCAGTCTGGAAGAGAAGGATACATTTTTACACCATACGGCATTATCCTTCGATGCCGCTATCATGGAAATTGTCCTTTCACTGATCTTTGGCATCACGTTGGTGATTGCCCACGATTCAGTCAACCGCGATCCCGACCGGATGCAACGGTTCATTCAAGCAAACGGTATCACCATTGCTTTTTTCACCCCCTCCATGATCAAACTAGTGGGTTTTGAGCGGATAGCAGCCGTTAAAACCATCATTAGTGGCGGAGAAGCCGCCCTGGCGGATGACGGTACCCTGGCCAGACACGGGTGCAGATATATCAATGCGTATGGCCCCGCAGAAACCACCATGGCTGTAACCTGTTATCCCATCTCCCGGACACATGAAAGCGGGGAAATTCCTCTGGGCCGACCTCTGTGGAACACTGAAATCCTGATATTGGACGATCATTTGCATCCCAGGCCGGTGGGTGTCGCGGGAGAAATTTTTATCGGCGGCGATCAGGTCTCTCCGGGGTACATGAATGCTCCCCGGGAAACCGCCAGACGGTTTATTCCTCATCCCTTCAAAAAGGGGGAACGACTCTATCGCACCGGAGATCTGGCAATGTGGCGAGAGGATGGCAACCTCTGTTTCAGAGGTCGCCGGGATCGTCAGGTCAAGATCCGTGGGATCAGAATAGAACCGGATGAAATCCGCCACGTGTTGCTCCGGACCGGGCGGGTAGAGGATGCTGTGATTGCGGTGAGAAAGCGGGAGCTACACCAGGAAATTCTTTGCTATTACATAGCCGACAGCGAAATCGATCCGGTTTTGATCCGAAAGACATTACAGCGGTATCTGTCTGACAGCGTCATTCCCAACCGGTTTGTCAGAATCGATACTATCCCCCTCAACATGAACGGCAAGATCGATTTCCAGGCGTTACCGGAGCCGGTTTCAAATCCCATAGATGAACAAAAACGCCGGGAATTGTCGGAGACAGAAATCCGGATTCTGGCACTCTGGGAACAAACATTGGAGAGCCGGGATATCGATCCGGACAAGAGTTTTTTCGAGATGGGGGGCAATTCGCTTTTGATTGTCGCGCTTCAGAAAAAGCTGTGCAACGCGTTCGCCATCGAACTGGAAGTCGCGGATCTCTTTCAATTCGTCACGGTTCGGGAAATGGCAAAGAGGATAGACGAGATCATCGGCCAAACCCCGCTGGAGCGACCGGATACCCGGAGATCAGGCAGATCGGATGCTACCAGACAGACCCGTCAACGACAAAAACGATTACAAAGCAGAGCAAGGACACGCCGTGCAAACAATCGACCATCCTGAAAACAAAATCGCCATCACCGGAATAGCGCTACGGTTTCCGGATGCAGATGATCACAGACAATTGTGGCACAATCTAAAGACCGGCCGGGAATCCATTCATCGTTTTTCGGAAAAGGAACTCTTGCACTCGGGTGTGTCCCGTGAGCTGATCGATGATCCCAAATATGTTCCTGCCAGCGCCGTCGTGGAGGGCATCGAGTCTTTTGATTATCCGTTTTTCGACATGACCCGTATCGAAGCCGAAAACACCGATATCCAGAGCCGCATCTTTTTACAATGTGCCTGGCATGCTTTCGAAGACGCATGTATTCATCCTGAAAAGGACAATGGTCATGTGGGGGTCTTTGCAGGAGCCGGATTCAACATGTATCTGTATCGCAATCTACGGTCTCATTTTTCTGATCGATTCGCGACCGAACTGTTTCAGATACTGTTTACCAATGAAAAAGAGTTTCTGGTGACCAACACCGCCTATCGTATGAATCTAAAAGGGCCTGCGGTCAACATTCAGACTGCCTGTTCAACCTCGCTTGTGGCAGTTCACTATGCCTGTCAGAGTCTGCTCAATGGCGAATGTGACATTGCCCTTGCGGGAGGCTCTTCGTTCTATGTGCCCGCCAAAGCCGGATACCTGGCCCATGAAGGACTGATTTTTTCACCGGACGGACATTGCAGACCGTTTGATGCCGATGCCAACGGCACCGTGCCCGGAAACGGATGCGGAATTGTTGTCTTGAAACGACTCCAGGAAGCGATGCGGGACCAGGATCATATTTATGCCATCATTCGAGGGTCGGCGGCCGGCAATGACGGCTCTGCCAGGGTGGGTTTTACGGCGCCGGGCATCAATGGCCAGATTCGCGTTATCGATGAGGCTCTGACGGTCTCGGAGACGCATCCTGATGACATTCGCTATATTGAAACTCACGGTACCGGCACCCGTCTGGGGGATCCGATCGAAGTTTCTGCTCTGCAACAGACCTATGGAACCGCATGTTCGAAGCACAAGGACATCCTGTTGGGATCGATAAAATCGAATATGGGACATCTGAATGCTGCCGCCGGTGTTGCCGGGCTCATCAAAGCGGCGCTGGTGCTCTATCATAAAGAGATTCCGCCGACGCTCCATTTTAAACAGGCCAATCCTGAAATCGGGATGGAAGACACTCCTTTTTCGGTCAACAATACGCTGTTGCGGTTGGAAAAACGGGATACCGCCCCCTGCGCAGCGGTCAGTTCGTTCGGTATCGGAGGAACGAACGCTCATGTGATTCTGCAAGACCCCCCGAATCGTCACCGTGCCGACGGCCCGACAAAAGGAGGGGTCTTTATGATTCCCTTTACCGCAACGTCTGAAACATCACTGCAACATCAACTGGAAGGACATTCCGGGTTTACAAAGGCCAGCTCCGACGCGCTCGATGATTATGCCCGAATCATGGGCGAGTCCAGGTGTCATTTTGACAAACGGTCATTCGTCGTCGCCGACTCGATGGCGAATGCCGCTCAAGCGCTATCCACACGGCAACAGATCGTTGAATCCTCCCATCCTTGCAAAATTGTCTTTGTTTTCCCCGGTCAGGGTAGCCAGTATGCGGGCATGTGCAGGGGATTATACGGTCGGTTTTCCGTATTCAAAAAAGAGGTCGATCGGTGTCTGGACATCCTCGGGGATCAATACGCACTCGACGTCCGGGATTGTTTACTCGATCACGAGTCCGACCTACCCCACAACGCCGCCACCGTACAACTCCTGTTGTTCATCACGCAACATGCCATTGCCCGGTTATTGCTCGACCTGGGCATATCGCCGGATATGGTATGCGGCCACAGTATCGGCGAGTATGCCGCGGCCTCGGTAGCAGACGTCTTTTCCTGTGACCAGGCCCTTGCGATGCTGGTGCAAAGAGGCCGGCTGCTGGATCGTCTTCCCGAAACCCGGTTGCACCTCGTCATGGAATCCGAACAACAGGTACGGCTCCTGTTGGCCGAATTTCCATACGGCGAGCACTCTATTCAAATCGCAACCGTCAATTCGCCGCGGGCAACGGTGGTGGGGGGGCGGACCGAAGAGGTAGAGGCCTTTGCGCGCTGGCTAAAAGCCAAGAAAACAGCCTCAATCGCTGTAAAAACCGACAAGGCTTTTCACACGTCGCATATCGCCGGGATTGAATCCGGTTATAAACACCTTCTTTCAGACGTTGCCTTTCAGGCAC
The DNA here is from genome assembly GCA_964413725.1 of uncultured Cytophagia bacterium. Classification (GTDB taxonomy): domain Bacteria; phylum Zhuqueibacterota; class Zhuqueibacteria; order Residuimicrobiales; family Oceaniaggregativiventaceae; genus CAYPUH01. The sequence goes on along the minus strand of CAYPUH010000041.1, from coordinate 14,250 downwards.
CGGCGGTACCGGTCGCTTCGGGCGTCTCCGGAGGTCTCGTGGACGCGGAAGCCATTTCCAATGCCGATTACTGGGCGTCCCAGACGGTACGACCGATCAATTTCCAAAAAACCATCGAGTTTGTGCGCACACATTTCGCAGAGCCGCACCTGTTGTTCGTGGAATGCGGACCCGGATCGTCATTGTCCTCATTCATCCAAAAAACGCTGGGGCCGTCAGGTGATTATACCACGCTGCAATCCCTGCCCGGGACATTCACTTTACAGGATCGTACCGTTTACAACGCCATCGGTCAGTTGTGGCAGAGGGGGGTGGACATCGCATGGTCGCGCATCAATGGGTCCCCGGGGCAGTCCCTTTCCGTTCCGGGATATGCCTTTGAAAAACATCGCTGCTGGAAAGAACCGGCCATGCAGAAACCGGCGAAAACGCCGGATACCCATAGAGCCCGACTCTATACGCCTGTCTGGCAGGACTATGTGGTGCAAGATCGCGTCGACAATCCGGATTTGATTTTGGTCTTTGATCTTCCCGGCGCCCCTCTTTCCGGACTGTTCAAAGAGACAGGGCATGAACCGGTTACCATACTCAAAGGCTCCGGCTCCGGACCCAACGGGACGTTTTACATCGATCCTGACTGCGAAACGGATTTTGCAGACGTTATTGCCGCATTGTCGCACCGGCTGTCCCAGCGCGTTACGCTGGTCTATGGCTGGAGCGCCGAAAGCGGAGAAAATGACCATCACCTTATGTACGTGATCAGGTTGCTTCGCACTCTCTGCAAACACGAACACAGTCAAGGCCGGGTGATCGCCGTTAGCAGGCAATGCTTTAACGTGCTGGGCACTGAAAAAATCGATCCCGATGCGTCCCTGCTGATGGGGGTGCTCATGGCGATGCCCTACGAGTATCCCGACCTGGCCTTCACTCTCGTGGACCTGTCGGACACTGCGCTGCCAGAATCGGCACTCTTGACCGTTTTTCAGGATCCGGGTAAAAATAAAATCCTCGCAGTGCGAGGCCATAAAATCTGGTCCCGCGAAATCATCCCCTTTATTCCCGGAGCACAGGCCGACCCGCCCCTTTTCCGGCAGGGGAGTAACATTATGATCACCGGTGGCCTCGGTACTCTGGGGTTGTTTTTGGCCGAGTATCTCGCCGGGACGTTTAAAACCAATCTTGTCCTGACGCGGCGGAGACCCTTTCCCGGACGTGAAGAATGGCGAGTGTGGGCAGCAAAGCATCCGGACAGCCAGACCACGACCATCATACACCGACTCGAAACGCTCGAACAACAGTACGGTATTACCGTCCTCACCTTTCAGGCCGCTGTCGAGAACAAGACGGAAATGAACGAACGGGTACGAGAAACCGGCACCAGACTGGGTCCGATCCATGGCGTCATTCATGCCGCCGGCCTGACAGATATGACCACCATGAAAGCCATAGAACACGTCGACCCAGAAAATATTCAGCAACACCAACTCCCAAAACGTGACGGCGCATCGTGTTTGGCCGCACTCGAATACGGCCAGGCCCCCGAGTTTATGATTTTTATTTCGTCGCTTTCGGTGTTTCTCGGTGGCTATGGCATGGCTGCCTATATTGCCGCCAACGCGGCGATGGATGCGATGGCGGATCAACTGGCCGCCCGGGGTACAAGGACTTTTTGTTTCCATTTCAACGGTCTGGATCTGTCCGAAACGGATCCTGTTGCTGCATGCCCGGGAAACGGTAAAAACATGCTAAACAGGGATGATCTGACACGACTTTTTTCCGAGCTCTTTTCCGCCAGGCTCCCGCTGCAGGTGATAACCAGTCGTCGGCACCCCGATCTGAATGCCGTTTTGGCGGACATGGCGATGCATCCTGACGATCCGGACCCGACACCTGTTCAGGCGCGACCGGATCTGGTGCCGCCGCAAAACGGGCTCGAGCGAGAGATCGTGCAGCTATTCAAAGAGATGCTGGGTGTGGAGGCGGTTGGCATGACAGACAACTTTTTCGAATTGGGTGGCAACTCCCTGGTGGCGGCCCAGCTGAACGCACGCATATCGTCGCTCTATGGTATTGATCTGCCTGTGGATCGTGTCCTTGGAAATCCCACACCGGCAGGATTGTGTGAGGCGATCTTGACCGTCAAGCTTGATGCAAAAGAGTTGCCCGAAACGCTCCTGGACACACTTGAAAACCTGTCTGAAGACGACGCAAAGAGATTTTTGGAGAATTTGAATGAGTGATCTTTTGAATAAATACAAAGGCCTGTCCGATAGCAAAAAAGATCTGTTGAATCAGCTGATGTTGAACAAGAACAAGATAAAGATCGATTCGATAGAGGTTGTACCGGGAGAAAAGTACCCCGTTTCCTTCTCTCAGGAGCGATTATGGTTCCTCCACGCCCTCTATCCGCAGGACTCGAGTTATCATCTCGGTACGATATTCCGAATCAGGGGGGAACTGGACATCCCACGATTCAAGGGTGCTTTCAATGCGGTTGTCAAAAAACACAACATCCTGCAGACCGGTTTTCATGGCGAGGACGAAGCCGTCTACCAGGTCATCGAAACGGATCCGAGCCTGGACATCCCTGTCATCGGCGGGCAGGAGGGCCTGCCAGAGCCTGTTGCCCGTAAAGAGGCGGAAGCCCTCATCCGCTTACCTTTTAATCTTTCAAGACCGCCTCTGTTACGAGTGGCACTGTATCGCACCGGAAACGACACAATGCTATGTGTCCTGTGCATCCACCATATCGTTTGTGATGCCTGGTCCATGAATATCATCATTCGCGATCTCTTGTCTCATTATGAATATGAGCGATTATCCGATGAATCGGAATGGCAATATATTGATTATGCCCACTGGCAACGAAAATGGTTAACACAGGATCGGCTCCGTCAGATGATGCAATTCTGGAAAGGGTACATTGGCCATGCACCGGAATCGAATACCATACCGTTCGATGCGGCCGCGAGACCGAGGCAACTCGCGAATCAACAGGTCCTGACCCTTCCGTTCCCCCGAAATCTGATTCAGCGCCTCAATAATTTCAGTATCGATCGGTCCTATACCTCGTTCCAGACCCTGATATCGGTTTTTGCCTTGTTGCTTTTTCTTCTTTACGGACAAAAACATCGTTTGCTCGGCACAGCGGTATCCAATCGAACGAAAAGAGAGTTCAGCGACATTGTCGGATTTTTTATCAACACCCTGATCCTCGGTTTCGAATTTGAAAACATGACATTCGAACAGTGGCTGGAGCGGACCATCTGGCAAATCAGGAAAGCGTTTGCAAACCAGGAGATTCCGGTTGAAAAACTTTTGCAACAGTTGTCGATCCAGCGTTCACTCGATCGCAATCCGCTTTTTCAAATCATGTTCAACGTACAAAACATACCGGCAGAAAGGATCCACCTGTCCGGGTGTACGATAGACAGAGTGCCCCTTGCCCCCGCGTCGCGATTCGACATGATCGTGAACATACATGAGCAAGAGCCTGTCTGGCAACTGGAAATCATCTATCAGGAGGATCTGTATTCGAAACACCGGATACAGGATCTGGCGCAACGATATTTTTATGTATTGGAACAGGTATTCGACAATCCGGGCCGACCGCTCTATGCATACGAAACCGTCACCCGGGATGATATCTCTCGTCTTTTACGTTGCGAGAGCACGCGCGAGTTTCCGGAGGATTCGATTCCGTCGCTCTTTTTCTTCAAGGCGGATCGATTCAAACACCACATCGCCATCCAGAGTCCGGACCGAACGGTGACCTATGAGGATCTGGCAGCACTGGCTGCAACGGTACGTTCAAAACTGGAGCAGTCTGGCGTGAGGACCGGTGATCGCATTGCGGTCATGACTCGATCCGATGTGAGCCATATTTCCGCCCTTTTGGGGGTCATGGCCGCCGGGGGTGTTTATGTACCGATCGATATCGATTTGCCCTCTAAAAGAATCTCCCACATCCTGCACGATGCGAGGTGCACGCTGATCCTGACCGACAGGGACGATCCGGTTCAGGCCAACGCATGGGATCCCCCTGTGCCGGTTTTGCCTGTTTCGCCCTCGCCCGATCAACAGGTCACCGTGAACCCTGCCGATATTCGGGTCGGAGCGAATGATCCGGCGTATTTGATCTACACGTCCGGATCAACGGGCATACCCAAAGGGGTGTTGCTGAGGCACAGGGGATTTCTGTCCATGATACTCTCGCTGATCGAGATCACGGGCATCACCCGCCGGGACCGCCATCTGCGCTTTTTTTCCCCTTCGTTTGACGGATCCCTGTGGGAGATTTTTTTTACACTGTTTTCCGGAGCCACCCTCGTGTTGCACCAAAAAGAGACCCTGCTTGACCCGCGAGCCATTGAACGGCTGGTATTGGCAAACAAGATCACCTCAATGTGCATAACGCCCTCTTATCTGGCTCGAACGGGGACTGACATTTTATCCAGACTGAATCTCCTCATCTCTGCTGCAGAGCCGGCGCACCATGCGGATGCGTTGTTATTGTCTGGGTCCTGCCGCTATTTCAACCTCTACGGACCCACCGAGGCCAGTGTTACCGCCACCTGTTATCGGGTGACAGGAAACGAAAATCGCAACAAGGGCCTTCCCCTCGGATACTCGATCCCGAATGTCAAGGTGGTGATCGTGCATCCCACGACCCTGCGTCTCCTGCCGGAGGGGGTCACCGGTGAAATCCTTATCGGAGGGGATGCTCTGGCCATGGAATATATCAATCATCCCGAGATGACGAATGAAAGATTCGTACACCTGGAGCATCTCGGAGATGAACGATATTATCGAACCGGTGATCTGGGATACAGAGACCGCAACGGCCTCTATTATTTTTCCGGTCGTATGGACGAGCAGATCAAAGTGAGGGGATACAGAATCGAACCGGGAGAGATAGAAACGGCTGCCAATCGCATCGAGGCCATCGAACAGAGTTGTGCGGTGGTGCGTTCGGAAAGCGGATCGTCGAGCACCCTCGTGCTCTATTATACCGCGAAAGGAGAAATTGAAGAAGCGTCCATTCGCGAGGAACTCGCAACCTCTCTGCCCGATTATATGGTACCGCATACGATTCAATACATCGAGGCCTTTCCTCTAACCACGAGTGGCAAGATCGACAAACATCGATTGCCTAAACCCGCGCCGGCCCTTGTCCCGACCGCTGCAGAGCCAGAGTCGAAGCATGAAAAATTGTTGGCTGCGTGCTGGGAACACGCATTGGACCTCAAAGTCAGGAATCGTTACGACCACTTTTTCCGGCTCGGCGGAGATTCGCTCAAGATCATGCATGTCATTTCCCTGCTCAACAACGAAAACAAACATCTCGATGTAAAAGATTTTTTTGATCATCCCCGTCTGAAAGACCTGGCCCTGGCCATCACCGATTATGAAACAACCGATCGGAATCCAATATTCAGCGGTCGCCTGCCCATGACCCCTGTGCAACACTGGTTCTTTGAACAGGTCAAGATCGACCGGCATCACTATAATCAATCTGCAACGCTCGTATGCCGGGAACGAATAGATATGGATCTGCTGGACAACGCCTTGAACGAGATCCTGCGCGCACACGACGTTTTTCGTATACGATTCAACACAAACAGCACCGGGTGGTACCAGGAGCTGGTACCGGCAACCCCGCATATCACGACGACCCCGTACGACCTGACACAGGAGACCCCGAATGAGGACATCCATGCGATTGTTGAACGTATGCATCAAAGCTTTCGCCTGGAGACCCCTCCGCTGATAAAAACGGCTGTTTTTCGAACGGCTGATGCTGATCATCTGTTTATTGTCCTGCATCATCTCATTTGTGATTATACCTCCCTTCATATCCTGGTGCGGGAGATCGATCAGGTCTATGATGCTCTGAAACGAGGACAGCCTTTCAGGTTGGCCTCTTCCTCCTCGTTTGCGACGTGGAGCAAAAAACTGGCCGAGTATAGCAAGAGCGACTCCCTGAGAAACCAACTCCCGTACTGGCATGAGATGACCCGGGATTATGTGTTCAGACTCCCCGGCAAAGCAACCTGTGACCAGCGATATATCCATTCCGGCAACAAGGAAATTCACCTGACGAAGGAGCAAACGGCGGCGCTCTTTGAAACGGCGCAAAAGACAGCGGGGGGACTGCAGCCGGTTATTCTGGCACATCTCTATGGAGCCTTGAGAACATGGAGCGGAAACGATAACGTAGAGCTGTGCATGGCCGGACATGGAAGAGAATCCATCATTCCCGATGTTTCTCTGACTCAGACTCTGGGATGGTTTTCGAGTATTATCCCCCTCAAGATCCATCCGCAATCGCAGGACCTGCAGGACATGACCGGTTATCTCTTCGACCTTTTAGAGCGGATGCCGGACAACGGTCTGGGCTATGGCGTTTTGCGTTATCTCTGCGCCGATCCCGTTCTCGTTGAGCGAGAGTGTCCTGAAACCGCATTCGTGTTTCTCGGAAACATGAGCGGGCAAATGCAGCTAAAACGGTTCTCCATACACCCGGCCATGAGCGGATCAGCGTTCAGTCCGCGTCAGCATCGGATGTATTCCCTGGAGATCACGACCATCATTATCGACCATCGCCTGGTATTCAACGTGCGTTACAATACGGATAAATTCAGGGGATCGGACATAGAGGCCTTGTCGCGCTGCCTCGCCAGGGTTGGGAGCCGGACCTCAGGATAAGAGGTTTTCGGGTTGGGTTGTTGCGGATTCGGAAACACAGGCGTGGTATCCTCGCGAACAGACACAAAGGGACAGAGCGGTGGTGAACGCCGGGAACCGTGCGCCGTGCCGCAGTCACCGGTTCAGTTCGACGCCGTGATGTCTCGGATGATTTCAGGGCCCTGTAACGTCTCCCGGCCGGGCAGACAGACAGAGAAAATATGGTGATCGTCGAGGAAGGCGGACCGAAACGACCATGGATGCGGATCGGTCCCGTTTTTCAGGTGCATTCGGGGTGTGATCGGATCGGTACAATCGAACCGGAATTGATCCAGCGGGGTGTGAAAGGTATTGCCTTTGGCTTTGATATAGGCTTCTTTAAGCGTCCAGAGGTGATAAAATCGCTCCAGGCGTGCGTGTCCCCCCATTTGCTCGAGATCGTCTATTTCTTCTGCGGCAAAATAGTGTGTGGCAATCTCCAGGTCGATGGGTCGTATGTGCTCCACATCCACCCCGATGCGACCGCCATCCGTGGCGCCGCACATCACCCAGGTGCCGGCATGGGCAATGTTAAAATCGACACCGCTTCTCTGGACCTGAAAAGGTCGCTCATATTGATCATAGCAAAGGGCATCCAGTTGCGTGATGCCATAGGCTTTCAAGAGTCGCCGGAGCACGAGTTTGCCCAGCAACCCGCGCTGACGATCCTGCCAGTGATGAAATTTTTGGATGTGCGCACATTCACGCGGAGACAATCCGGACAGATGTGCGTGGAACGATGGCTGGGACAGCTGATCTCCCAGGGGACAACACATCAAGATGGTCACAATACAAACTCTGTTTTTTTAACTATTCTGGACATCAATATCAATGTATACGTTTATCTGTTGCCGGGAATCGGGTTAGCCGTCGGTGTCGGGTGTGGTGTTCAGATGGCCGATGCGTTTGCCCCCCGGTCCGTCGGGGTTCAGGAAAGGCGCATAATCCGTAGGAAACAGGCCGGCACTGCCCAGGGTTTTCCGATCGCTGGAGTCGACGTCGGTGAGGGCGCCCAGCAGGATCGCCGCATCTTCTGTGGTGCGGGCCATGGGGCCAGCGCTATCCCGGGTGTGGCTGATGGGCACGATGCCGGATCGGCTCCACAGTCCCTTGGTGGGTTTGATGCCGACGAGGCCGTTGGCATTGGAGGGGCAGATGATAGAGCCCCGGGTCTCGGCACCGATGGCTGCAGCACAGAGATTGGCGGCCACAGCGGATCAGGAGCTCGGAGAAGCGGCGTCGCAGCGTTTGTTGTACCGGATCGCCTCGATGACGGAGCGGATGAACTTGGCCTTGCCTGCCGTGTATTGCTCCCGATCGTTGGGATAGCGGGCGCACAGCGTTTCCTTGAGCCGGCTGTAATGGCGGGCCAGCTCCTCATCGCCGATCAGGGCATCGCGAAAGACGATATAGCAGTCCCAGTGGCTGCTGCGCAACGGTATGACGTGAAGATGTTCCACGCGTACATCCGGCGCGGAATCCAGGACGAAAAGGTGGCCGGAGCTTTGCCCTTTCAGGCCGAGGTAGACATAGCCCATGTCCGGCAGTGCCGTTTGCACGGCGTTCAGATCAGCCATGTCCTCCAGACCGATGACCATATCGATGACAGGCTTGGCCGCAAGGCCAGGCACCGACGTGCTGCCTACATGTTGAATCTTGCAGGCAACGCCGCAGCACGCGTCGCGGAGCCGTTCACACTGGGCAGTCCCATATGCGATCCAGGTGTCGCTGTGGCACGCCAGTTTGACGGTATGTCTCTCGAGTCCGATCATAGGTATGTGCGTGAGATGTCCAATGGTCTGGCACTGCGGTTGCAGGTTTTATAAAAGGTAACAATCCCGGATGATTGATGCGAGCAAAAACCGGAAAAAACGCACCGGTGCTGCGATGGGGTCGAGCCTGTTGTGTTTTCCCGGTACAGGTGTGACCTCGGTGGAAAAAAGGGTAGTGCAGGAGAACGGGGGGTTGTGCACATACTGAAAGCGTGTCAGCTGATTGACGTCACCGGGTGGTCGGTTTACGACCACCCGTGACGATGACAAGGGCTTGGGCGCAACCAAACGGATCAGTAAAGCCGAACACCGGTAATTCTGGTTTGCCCTCCGCTACCCCAAATATAAGCTCCTGAACCCACTGAATGTATTTTTACTACCAAACCAATGGTGTCGTTAGCGTTTAAAGGTACCAAATATGTTTGACTGCCGGGAGTTCGAACGACGGCTTCATTATTCGTACCAAAATTCAGCGCGCCTGTAGAGGGGATCAAATCTGTAATTAAATCATCATTAATAATAGGTAGGACACTGACCTCGGCGCCGGTATTTTGGCCCTCGATCCATCGACATGTCAGGTTAACGTTCACCAACAATAAATACATACCGCTTTCCGTAACCGTATAGGTCGAACCAATTTGCTCAAAGCCATTATCAGGATCCGTATGGGGGTCCACATACTCTACATATGCGCTCGGATAGTTGAACGTAAAGGTATTGGGCTCGGATCCAATGGTGATGGTGTTGTTGGTATTATTCGGTGTGATGGTAATGTTTCCGCCGGGTACCAGATCGATATTGCCACCATCATGCTCCACGCCTTCCACCGAGCTGACGACATCTACCTCGAGGTCTGTTGCTGTGAGGCTGTTGTCGGTAACGCCGGCACTGCCGACGGTACCCCATGCCGCCGTGCCACTTGCATCGGATGCCACCAGGGCCTGTCCGGAGGTAGACGTGCCCACGCGCAGGCTGGTCGTTTGCGTGAGGCCGTTCACCTGCAGTTTTGTATCCGAGACAGGTGAGGTGGTCCCGATTGCGACCTGACCCTGATCGTTGACGATCATATAGGTTTCGGTTTGGGAGGTGTTTTGAACCTTGAATTGCCCGAATACCGGTTGAGCGATCAGGCCGGATAACAGAACGATGACAACTTTAGCCGAACTCTTCATTTATGTTCCTTTCGTTGGCGATGACAGGATCATTCTACGCGACATGACCGTGATCACGTCAGAGAGCAGACTGGTGATGTTGTGAAATGATCAATGGTTTTGGTCATATCCCCATTCAGGCGATTCATGGGGTTGATGCCTTGCTGCAATTGTTTGTTTTATAGCGACCTAAAAGTAACCCAACAGGCTTGAATGGTGTTTGTTTAAACCGAGCAATTATTATACCATTGTTCTTATCAATGAATGTGAGGCGTGACGGGATTGGGGTGTCTAAAACCCAAACGCTCTCGGGAGATGACTCAATGCCATCTAGTATGAATACTCTGCTTCCAGTCATGCGATATCACCACCTACTGTTTTTGCAATGACCAATGGTGCAATCAATGTTGCTCCCATTTTTGTTAAATAGTTGCCCCTTTCTTTCATCGTTGCACCACTGTCAAATATATCATCGATTATCAATATTCTTTTGCCGCGAATATCTTCAATGGGTTCGAAGGAAAATGCATTCCTTACATTGTCCTTTTTAAGCACCGAGTTTTTAAAAACCTTTTGGGGATCAGTGGATCGAAGTTTATTTAAATTATGAGAAATTGGAATCGTTAATGTTTTTGAAATTTTTACAGCAAAGGTTCTCACCAAATCACCCGACTCTGTTGGTGGAATATAAAGGATTAAATCGAATATTTCACTTTACGTCAAGAACGCAGAAAAAGTATGTTTGAAAGGATAAATTTTTACAGATACAGTATGGATGGATTGAAACCTTTCATTTCCCCAGGAGAACCATTTATACCGATACAAAAAACAGCAAGGTCGATGGTGTTTTATCTTTCTCCCACCTCGTGTGCAATTTTTTTTCAACCGGGGTTCCGGGAGAAGTGCTATTCAATCCTCTAAAAAAGCGTATTCCCATCGTTTGTGCGGATTCATAAAGTCGATATCCTGCTTTTTAAACCTTTCGGGATTCCATTCTTCGCCGACCCATGCTTTTGTTTCTTCGTGCTCTTTATTCTCGGGATTCGCCAGGATTTCCAGTAATTCATAATATCCGGGGACTCCGCCACAGTCTTCAGGTGGACATGCACGGTCTCCATCGATGCAATGTGGATATTTAACGTTTTTTTCCCTGACCAAATATCCTTCAAGTGTTATTAAATGCCACCAGGAATCGCCATAATCATAAAGATACCGAGCTGAAACTCCCAGGTCATTAAAGTGATGTACGACAGGAATTTCCCAGCCTGGATACACCTCTGGCAAATCACCGGAACGATAAAAATCCGGAATTCCTATATTCACTTTTTTATGTTTTCCCTTGCCTTTGATTTCAAAATGGTGAAGATGATAATCCAGCCATCCCATTGAATCCTGAATGGCCACATGCAGGTCCCAAAAATTATAGTCTGACGGCACTAAAATTCTTCTCCAAATGAGTGGATTGATTTCGAACAATTCGATTTTAAATTGTAATACCCGGTTTTTGTGTGGAGTCCGGTGTTCACCCTTTATATATTTCATAAGGTAGCCATCATCAGTATAATTTTTGTCGTATATGCTCGGCAATGATTTTTCCTTTCTCGCTTTTAAAGATACTTGCCTCTCTGTGACCTCTCTTTTTTCTCAGTGGAACTCTGGTAACGCTTTTGTTGACCTGTTTTGATATGTTGGCTCAAAAAATGTCCAAATGCCCTGTTTTCAATTGATAAAGATGATGGTTTTGATTGTTCGAAACCGCAGTGACCTGATTGTAACGTTTTTACAGAAAAATCACAAAACAGGTCAACACATTTACCAGAGCAAACGGAGAACAGAGAATACGCTTTGAGAACACGTCAAGGCGTCGATTTTCTCGAGTCGGAAAACAGGTCCATCCGCCTTCTTGCGCCACAGGTCGTACCGTGCACAAGGAGAGGAAAATGGATTTCCATATTTTGGGGGTCAGCTCTCTGCCCGTTCGATAAAGATCAACTCTGATACCGGTGCGTCCTCGAGTGTTACGACGAGGCCTCCGGCCAGCTTTTCACCCGTCTGTTCCACGGTTGCGTTCGTACCGTCGTTGAACGTGACGCGATACACGGTCTTGTTGTCCAGACCGCGGAGCCGGAGGGTCATCGTGGTCGTTCCGGCGGCGGGTTTAAAGAGATACACCACGCCATTGCCTGTGGCGGGATCATGGTACTGGATGCCGTCCCAGTTTTTGCCATCCGGACGCGGCAGGATGTGATAGAGATCCGCGTTCCGTACCAGGGGACGGATTGTTGTCTTGTAGGTCGCCACCGCGTCCTTTATCGCCGCCTTTTCCTCATCGGTCCACCGTTTCCCTCCATTGCCGCCGTTGGGCGAGTCGATGAACCAGTGCGGCGCCCCCATGGAGCAGGAGCGGAACCAGTAGAGGATATCGCCTTCCAGCGTACCCTCATAGGGCCCCAGATGCGCCATGAGTTGCGCCGGCGGATACATGTGCGAGGCGTTGTAGAACCGCTTGCGGTTGTCCAGAAGGGTATAGGCGTCGCCGCCAAAGATCTTGACACAGCGCTTCATGGCGCCGAAATCCTTGATCTGTCCGCCGCTGGAACAGTTTTCCCACTGAAAGTCCGGCAGGTCCCGGTAGAGTTGATCCAGCAGGCTGTAGAATCCCTTCACCGATGGGTATGTGCTGCCCACCACGGGTCCGCCGGTATTGTCGGACCGCCATATATCGGCATTGTATTCGTTAAAGAGTTGTTTGACATGGCGGATGCGCTGTTGGCGTCCGGCGGGAGTGGCCATATCCTCGCCCTTGTTCCAGTACAGACCAAAGCGCATGCGCGCGCTGTGGGCATAGTCGGCGGCCCGGGCCATGCCGGACGGCCAGTCCACGGGGTCGGGTTCGGGCTCGTCAGGTCTCTGTCCACCCTTCCACCACCCCACGTCGATCATGACCTCCTCAAAGCCCAGCGGGGCGATGGCGTCGATGAACGGGTAGTATTTGCGCTCCACCGAGTTCCAGCTCTGCGGCCGGTCGCCGGTGGCCCAGAACGCGTTCCATTGTACCTTTGGGTAGGTGGGGTCATTGCGCACCACGGCCGGCGTGTTGTAGCGGAACAGGTAGCGTCGCAGACTGTTTCCGGCATCGTCCAGATCGCCCTGGTAGGTCCCGACGAACCCCGGCGGAGCGTCGAACACCGCCCCCGGCGCCAGGTCGAATTCAAACCCCTCGTATTCGCCGCCGCGCAGCCGCACCGGGCCGTCTGTGGCCTCCACCGTGATCAGGCAGTGGCTCCATTCCAGGCCCACATACACGCCGTGCCGTTCACCGGCATCCAGCACCGCGTAGGGAATAAAGCGTCCGTCGGGCGACGTCTCGATGCGCCAGGTGAACGGCGTCTTGAGGTCGTTGCGGTAGACGCCGGGTTCGTCGCCGCGAAAGCCCTCGGTATGAAACGACCAGAGGGTCAGCGGGTACGCCTTTGCGTTAAAGGCCAGAAGCACCGGCTCGGGGCGCACCTGCAGATCCAGGGTCGGCACTCCGGTGAGCCTCACCGGCTTGTCCGACCGGTTGGCAATCCGCATGCTGTGATGCACCGGTCCCCGCCCCGGTCGCGCCCACCATACCGATGTGAGCTCCAACGCCGGCTCCGGGCAGACAAACCGGATCACCACCTTTTGCCCGTCCGTTGTGTCGAGACCGCCCTCCTCGTATTTCCAGCGGATGGGCTGAGAGGCGCCGGCTGTGGTCACGGTACCGTCCATATCGAATACCGATGGTTCGGCCGTCCAGTTCCACCCCCCGGCTGTATGGCTCAGGTCGTAAATGCAAAGCCTGTTCTCTTGGGTTATCCCCACCGTGAGTTTTGTGTCTTCCGTGGAAACGGACCACGCCTCGACGCCGGCACCCGACTCTGCCCGCAGCGTGGAGGCGGCCACGACGACCAGAAGCATCACCATCCAGAACCTCCCAAATCGGTGCCGCCGACGTGTTTCGCTCTTCCGGCCGGATCTCCTGTCCGTGTCCATCTCGTCGCCAGGACAGGTCCACTTGTGCCATGCGTTGTGTCGATTCATATCGTTCTCTTTCAGATGTGGGTGCAAACACCCCGGTTAGCAGGATGGCTTGAGCCGTTTTTTTAACAGTACGTCCCGGTGGTGTGTTCGTGTGATAACATCAAGGATACTTTACAAATGGTGCTGTTCTTAACCTTTTTCATTCTTTTGTAAAATAGTTTTTTTCAGGAAAAAAGCAACAACCAGAGAGATCCGGAGACAACAGAGAACGATAGAATGAAGGCAAGTCCGTTTATTTGGTTTGATTTTTTCTTTTGATCTTTTTTTGCGTTCGTTGCGCCCTTGCGGCTTTGCGTGAGGTGTTTTTTGATCATCCCGCCATTGACTTTATGCCGGTTTTCACCGGTTTCGAGATGCGAGGTTTTATGCACTGGATTCCCGCTTTCGCGGGAATGACAGCCGGGGCGAGCGGTTTTCTGTTTCTATTTGCTGGTTTCTCTCTTTTGCTTCCTGCTTTTCTTTGCATCCCTTGCGCTCTTTGCGGCTTTGCGTGAGGTGTTTTTTGATCATCCCGCCATTGACTTTATGCCGGT